>NZ_FNTZ01000001.1:3817500-4092500 GCF_900105555.1 Pseudomonas coleopterorum | reverse complement strand
TGTCAATGAAATCGAGTAGGACGGGGCACGAGAAACCTTGTCTGAATATGGGGGGACCATCCTCCAAGGCTAAATACTACTGACTGACCGATAGTGAACTAGTACCGTGAGGGAAAGGCGAAAAGAACCCCGGAGAGGGGAGTGAAATAGATCCTGAAACCGTATGCGTACAAGCAGTGGGAGCAGACTTCGTTCTGTGACTGCGTACCTTTTGTATAATGGGTCAGCGACTTATATTCAGTGGCGAGCTTAACCGAATAGGGGAGGCGTAGCGAAAGCGAGTCTTAATAGGGCGTTTAGTCGCTGGGTATAGACCCGAAACCGGGCGATCTATCCATGGGCAGGTTGAAGGTTAGGTAACACTGACTGGAGGACCGAACCGACTACCGTTGAAAAGTTAGCGGATGACCTGTGGATCGGAGTGAAAGGCTAATCAAGCTCGGAGATAGCTGGTTCTCCTCGAAAGCTATTTAGGTAGCGCCTCATGTATCACTGTAGGGGGTAGAGCACTGTTTCGGCTAGGGGGTCATCCCGACTTACCAAACCGATGCAAACTCCGAATACCTACAAGTGCCGAGCATGGGAGACACACGGCGGGTGCTAACGTCCGTCGTGAAAAGGGAAACAACCCAGACCGTCAGCTAAGGTCCCAAAATCCTGGTTAAGTGGGAAACGATGTGGGAAGGCTTAGACAGCTAGGAGGTTGGCTTAGAAGCAGCCACCCTTTAAAGAAAGCGTAATAGCTCACTAGTCGAGTCGGCCTGCGCGGAAGATGTAACGGGGCTCAAACCAGGTACCGAAGCTACGGGTATCATCTTTTGATGATGCGGTAGAGGAGCGTTCTGTAAGCCTGTGAAGGTGAGTTGAGAAGCTTGCTGGAGGTATCAGAAGTGCGAATGCTGACATGAGTAACGACAATGGGTGTGAAAAACACCCACGCCGAAAGACCAAGGTTTCCTGCGCAACGTTAATCGACGCAGGGTTAGTCGGTCCCTAAGGCGAGGCTGAAAAGCGTAGTCGATGGAAAACAGGTTAATATTCCTGTACTTCTGGTTATTGCGATGGAGGGACGGAGAAGGCTAGGCCAGCTTGGCGTTGGTTGTCCAAGTTTAAGGTGGTAGGCTGGGATCTTAGGTAAATCCGGGATTTCAAGGCCGAGAGCTGATGACGAGTTGTCTTTAGACGACGAAGTGGTTGATGCCATGCTTCCAAGAAAAGCTTCTAAGCTTCAGGTAACCAGGAACCGTACCCCAAACCGACACAGGTGGTTGGGTAGAGAATACCAAGGCGCTTGAGAGAACTCGGGTGAAGGAACTAGGCAAAATGGCACCGTAACTTCGGGAGAAGGTGCGCCGGTGAGGGTGAAGGACTTGCTCCGTAAGCTCATGCCGGTCGAAGATACCAGGCCGCTGCGACTGTTTATTAAAAACACAGCACTCTGCAAACACGAAAGTGGACGTATAGGGTGTGACGCCTGCCCGGTGCCGGAAGGTTAATTGATGGGGTTAGCGCAAGCGAAGCTCTTGATCGAAGCCCCGGTAAACGGCGGCCGTAACTATAACGGTCCTAAGGTAGCGAAATTCCTTGTCGGGTAAGTTCCGACCTGCACGAATGGCGTAACGATGGCGGCGCTGTCTCCACCCGAGACTCAGTGAAATTGAAATCGCTGTGAAGATGCAGTGTATCCGCGGCTAGACGGAAAGACCCCGTGAACCTTTACTATAGCTTTGCACTGGACTTTGAATTTGCTTGTGTAGGATAGGTGGGAGGCTTTGAAGCGTGGACGCCAGTCTGCGTGGAGCCATCCTTGAAATACCACCCTGGCAACTTTGAGGTTCTAACTCAGGTCCGTCATCCGGATCGAGGACAGTGTATGGTGGGTAGTTTGACTGGGGCGGTCTCCTCCTAAAGAGTAACGGAGGAGTACGAAGGTGCGCTCAGACCGGTCGGAAATCGGTCGTAGAGTATAAAGGCAAAAGCGCGCTTGACTGCGAGACAGACACGTCGAGCAGGTACGAAAGTAGGTCTTAGTGATCCGGTGGTTCTGTATGGAAGGGCCATCGCTCAACGGATAAAAGGTACTCCGGGGATAACAGGCTGATACCGCCCAAGAGTTCATATCGACGGCGGTGTTTGGCACCTCGATGTCGGCTCATCACATCCTGGGGCTGAAGCCGGTCCCAAGGGTATGGCTGTTCGCCATTTAAAGTGGTACGCGAGCTGGGTTTAGAACGTCGTGAGACAGTTCGGTCCCTATCTGCCGTGGACGTTTGAGATTTGAGAGGGGCTGCTCCTAGTACGAGAGGACCGGAGTGGACGAACCTCTGGTGTTCCGGTTGTCACGCCAGTGGCATTGCCGGGTAGCTATGTTCGGAAAAGATAACCGCTGAAAGCATCTAAGCGGGAAACTTGCCTCAAGATGAGATCTCACTGGAACCTTGAGTTCCCTGAAGGGCCGTCGAAGACTACGACGTTGATAGGTGGGGTGTGTAAGCGCTGTGAGGCGTTGAGCTAACCCATACTAATTGCCCGTGAGGCTTGACCATATAACACCCAAGCAATTTGCGTCGAATGACCAGATTGCGGTGACTGTGGAGATGACACGAACCGAAAGTTCGCAGCAAGACAACCCACGAATATCACATACCCGATTCGCTGGAATGCCTCCCAAGGGCATCCTGGCTACAGAATTTCTTGACGACCATAGAGCATTGGAACCACCTGATCCCATCCCGAACTCAGCAGTGAAACGATGCATCGCCGATGGTAGTGTGGGGTTTCCCCATGTGAGAGTAGGTCATCGTCAAGATTCAATTCCGAAACCCCTATCTGCGCGAGCAGGTAGGGGTTTTGTCTTTTATGGATCTCGCATTTCTAATCGTATCCTTCATTTTTGCCAGTGTTCGAAGCTTTCGGGCATGGCTATCATTGCGGCCTTACCACAGGCGCCGAGTTGGCTATGTCACCATTGCTGGATTTGCTTAAAGACGGTCAGTTTCACTCGGGCGAAGTGCTTGGCAAAGTCCTGGGGGTTAGCCGTAGCGCTGTGTGGAAACAGCTTCAGCAGTTGCAGGCAGAGCTTGGCATCGAGGTGCACAAGGTTCGTGGCAAAGGTTATCGTCTGGCTGACCCGATCTCTTCGTTGTGCCTGGAGGCAGTGAGGGCAGGAGCACCTGCTGGCTGGGACGTACGTATCATGCAAAGCGCTGATTCCACCAATGCCCAGGCACTGCACGCCATAGCCAAGGGATGCCCACTGCCGCTGCTGGTGCTGGCAGAGCGTCAGACAGCAGGCAGAGGGCGACGAGGCAGACCGTGGGTGAGCCCGTATGCACAAAATCTCTATTACAGCCTGGCGCTGCGCATAGAGGGTGGTATGACGCGTTTGGACGGATTGAGTCTGGTAGTCGGTCTTGCCGTGATACGAGCCCTGCATGCGCAAGGCGTGAGCGAGGCAAGACTCAAGTGGCCCAATGATATCCTGGTGGGAGACAAGAAGCTGGCAGGGATACTGCTGGAGCTGGTCGGTGACCCCAGTGATGTGTGTCACGTGGTGATCGGTATCGGTATCAACGTGAACATGAAGCTGAATACTAAGGTGGATCGACCTTGGACGTCCATGCGTCTGCAGCGCATGAGTCTGGTGGACCGCAATGTGCTGGTTACCGAGCTCAATGACCAATTGCAGTGTTACCTGGAGCGTCATGCAGTGTCCGGCTTCGAGCAGTTGCGCGAGGAATGGGAAGCGCTTCATGCTTGGCAGGGCAGGTCAGTGGTGCTCAGTGCTGGTTTGAAAGCCATTGAGGGCCAAGTACTCGGAATAGACAGACAAGGTGGCCTGCGGCTCGCGGTGGACGGGGCGGAGCAGGTATTCAATGGTGGAGAGCTGAGTCTGCGGCTTGCAGAAGGCGACCAGCCTTTAGCAGCTTGTGACCAAGGCGAGGAGCGATGATGCGCTGGCTTGTACTGCTTCTATTGGTGCTCAACGTTTTTTATGCCGGGTGGCACAACCAGGAGTTGCCGGTACGGCCGAAGGAATTCGAGCCGCTCTCTATCTACAAGGGTGAGCGGCACAACATCCAGCTGCTAAACGAAAAGCCTGCGAGTGAGCACTGACTGACTTGCGCTGCGTGTGCCTGCAGGTCTGAATGCCCAAGGCACGACTTGCAATGACTCGTGTATCGAGGGCCCAGCAGGGACTCAATGAATTCAATAACTTAAAACGTAAAATAATCGCATCCAGGGTATTGCAAGGGTGTAATGGTTTGCATAGAATGGCGCCCGCTTCACAGCGATGGTGCGAATGCACAGCGATGTGAAACGGCTGTCAATGTAGCTAACCTCAAGATTTTAATGAGAAAAAGCTTGACAGCAAGGTGGCATAGCGTAAAATGCCGCCACGTTAAGGAGGGGTTCCCGAGCGGCCAAAGGGATCAGACTGTAAATCTGACGTCTACGACTTCGAAGGTTCGAATCCTTCTCCCTCCACCATTTTTAGCGTGAGCCGCAAGCTCCGCGGGTATAGTTTAGTGGTAGAACCTCAGCCTTCCAAGCTGATGATGCGGGTTCGATTCCCGCTACCCGCTCCAAGTTTGCTGTTTGTGCATGGTTTCAAGCTCTTGTAGCTCAGTTGGTAGAGCACACCCTTGGTAAGGGTGAGGTCAGCGGTTCAAATCCGCTCAAGAGCTCCATTTTTGCAAGGCAGATATGAAAATATCTGCCTTTGTTTTAATGGTAGGCGTGTCTTGCTCCTGTGGGCATTACAGGTCTCTGCTGTTGGCATCTTGGGTTGTGATGTCTGTGCCGAGCGAGGAGTTATCTTCTCTTGAGCAGTGCGGCGGTCCAATCAGGTGTTGAAATAGCTTTCCCGGGTCGGCATAATGTTCGGCCTGATTTGTTTTAGGTCAGTAGCTCAATTGGCAGAGCGACGGTCTCCAAAACCGTAGGTTGGGGGTTCGATTCCCTCCTGACCTGCCAGATTCACTCGGTGTGTCTGGCTTTCTTTTCACAGGATCCTCCTAGATGACTCCCAAGGCTGAAGCCCCAGAATCTCGTTTCGATCTGCTGAAGTGGCTCGTTGTTGTCGCTTTGGTCGTGGTTGGCGTGGTTGGTAATCAGTACTACTCTGCGTCGCCGATCCTGTACCGGGTGCTTGCACTTCTTGCCATTGCCGCTGTGGCTGCCTACGTGGCTCTGCAGACCGCCAAAGGCAAGTCGTTCTTCGTCCTGGCAAAGGAAGCGCGCACCGAAATCCGTAAAGTCGTTTGGCCGACTCGCCAAGAGACCACACAGACCACGCTGATCGTAGTTGCGGTCGTTCTGGTCATGGCGTTGCTGTTGTGGGGGCTAGATTCCCTGCTCGGCTGGCTTGTTTCCTTGATTGTTGGCTAAGGGTGTCCCGTGGCTAAGCGTTGGTACGTTGTGCATGCTTACTCGGGTTACGAGAAGCATGTTATGCGCTCTTTGATCGAGCGTGTAAAGCTGGCTGGTATGGAAGACGGTTTTGGTGAAATTCTCGTCCCCACTGAAGAAGTGGTCGAGATGCGAAATGGCCAAAAGCGTAAAAGTGAACGCAAGTTCTTTCCAGGCTATGTGCTGGTGCAGATGGACATGAACGAAGGCACTTGGCACTTGGTCAAGGACACGCCTCGGGTCATGGGTTTCATCGGCGGCACGGCGGACAAGCCGGCTCCGATCACCGACAAGGAAGCTGAAGCTATCCTGCGTCGTGTTGCTGATGGTAGCGACAAGCCCAAGCCCAAGACGTTGTTCGAGCCAGGCGAAGTGGTTCGCGTCACCGATGGTCCGTTCGCGGATTTCAACGGTACCGTCGAAGAAGTCAACTACGAAAAGAGCCGGATCCAGGTCGCGGTGCTCATTTTCGGTCGCTCTACTCCGGTAGAGCTCGAGTTCAGTCAGGTCGAAAAAGTCTGATTGGAAACGGATCCCATACCCCGCAGGCGTAAGCTGCGGGGTTTTGTCGTCACTGGGATAAAACGCAAGCAACTGGGGAGCCGCAAGGCGCTCGTACCCAATAGTGGAGTAGCTCATGGCTAAGAAAATCACGGCTTACATCAAGCTGCAAGTAAAGGCCGGCCAGGCCAACCCTAGCCCGCCCGTCGGCCCGGCCCTGGGCCAGCATGGCGTGAACATCATGGAATTCTGCAAGGCCTTCAACGCCCGTACTCAGGGTCAAGAAGCCGGCTTGCCGACTCCTGTAATCATCACTGTGTACAGTGACCGTAGCTTCACCTTCGAGACCAAAAGCACCCCTGCTTCGGTACTGCTGAAGAAAGCTGCTGGCCTGACCAGCGGTTCCGCCCGTCCGAACACCGTCAAAGTCGGTACCGTGACTCGCGCTCAGCTCGAAGAAATCGCTAAAGCCAAGAATGCGGACCTGACTGCCGCTGACATGGAAGCAGCCGTGCGTACCATCGCCGGTTCTGCTCGCTCCATGGGCCTCAACGTGGAGGGTGTGTAATGGCTAAGCTGACCAAGCGCCAAAAAGCTATTGCTTCCAAGATCGAAGCAGGCAAGCTGTACAACTTCGAAGATGCAGCTGCGCTGCTGACCGAACTGTCCACCGTCAAGTTCAGCGAATCCGTTGACGTGGCTGTGAACCTGGGTGTTGACCCACGTAAATCCGACCAAGTCGTACGTAGCGCCACCGTGCTGCCACACGGCACTGGCAAGACCGTACGTGTTGCCGTGTTCACCCAGGGTCCTGCTGCCGAAGCCGCTCTGGCTGCCGGTGCAGACCGCGTTGGCATGGACGACCTGGCTGCCGAAATGAAAGGCGGCGACCTGAACTATGACGTCGTCATTGCATCCCCGGATGCCATGCGCGTAGTAGGTCAGTTGGGTCAGATCCTCGGTCCACGTGGCCTGATGCCTAACCCGAAAGTCGGCACCGTGACGCCAGACGTCGCCAACGCCGTCAAGAATGCCAAGGCTGGTCAGGTTCGCTACCGTACCGACAAGAACGGCATCATCCACACTTCCGTTGGCAAGGTCGGTTTCGACGCCGTCAAGCTGAAGGAAAACGTTGAAGCCCTGATCGCTGATCTGAAGCGTATCAAGCCAGCTTCCTCGAAAGGTATCTACGTCAAGCGCGTTACCCTGAGCACCACCATGGGCCCAGGTCTGGTCATCGACCAAGGCTCGCTGGACGCGTAAGACTTTGCCGATGGCTCGGGCGACCGGGCCGTCGGCTGAAAAATTGGGGTCCCTGCCTGGCGGGGGCTATCCAAGACCGTAGGCGACGCAAGTCTTAAACCACAAGCCTACGCAGATGGTGCTCCCGGTTCCTTACCGAATCAGACACCAAAACGACATCCGGCCTCGGTTGGATGAAACGGTAACAAGCAGGAGTTGAACCCGTGGCAATTAAACTTGAAGACAAGAAGGCCATCGTCGCTGAAGTCAACAAGGCTGCCCAAGTTGCTCTGTCCGCTGTCGTGGCTGATGCCCGTGGCGTAACAGTAGGCGCTATGACCGGACTCCGTAAAGAGGCTCGTGAAGCTGGCGTATACGTACGTGTCGTACGTAACACCCTGCTCAAGCGCGCCGTTGCAGACACTCCTTACAGTGTTCTGAACGACGTGTTCACTGGCCCGACCTTGATCGCCTTCTCCAACGAACATCCAGGTGCTGCTGCCCGTTTGTTCAAGGAGTTCGCTAAAGGTCAGGACAAGTTCGAGATCAAGGCAGCTGCGTTCGAGGGTAACTACCTCGCAGCTAACCAAATCGACGTGCTGGCAAGCTTGCCGACCCGTGACGAAGCCATTTCCCAGCTGATGAGCGTGATTCAAGGCGCTACCAGCAAACTGGCTCGTACTCTGGCGGCCCTTCGCGACCAGAAAGAAGCTGCCGCAGCCTGAGGCTGAGCGACTTCTCTCTACGTTTATTGTTTATTTCGATGGCCGCCTAGGCCGTCACCCCAATACAGGAATTTATAGTCATGTCTCTGACTAACGACCAAATCATCGAAGCAATCGGCGAGAAATCCGTTCTGGAAATCGTTGAGCTGATCAAGGCGATGGAAGAAAAGTTCGGCGTTTCGGCTGCTGCCGCTTCCGCCGGTCCAGCTGCTGGTCCAGCTGCCGTTGTTGAAGAGCAAACTGAATTCAACGTCATGCTGCTGGAAGCTGGCGAGAAGAAAGTAAACGTCATCAAGGCAGTTCGTGAACTGACCGGTCTGGGCCTGAAAGAAGCCAAGGCTGTTGTTGACGGCGCTCCTGCCATGGTTCTGGAAGCTGTTGCCAAAGACGCAGCCGACAAAGCCAAAGCAACGCTGGAAGAAGCAGGCGCCAAAGTCGAGCTCAAGTAAGCATCGACCTTGCGTCTCCAGCCCGAGCGTCAAGCGAAAGGCTGATGGCTGGTGGCTCATGCCACCGGCCTTTTTCCGTTACTGGCAGTCGATCAGGTCGACGCCGGCAACGCGCTGTAACCACCCGAGGGTGGCGCAAACCACGGGGTTTGCACGATTTTCTGGCTGCTCCCGTCGGGAGAAGCCACAAGCAGGTGACCAAGCTGGGGAACGCTGATGGCTTACTCATATACTGAGAAAAAACGTATCCGCAAGGACTTTAGCAAGTTGCCGGACGTCATGGACGTACCGTACCTCTTGGCTATCCAGCTGGATTCGTATCGCGAATTCTTGCAGGCGGGCGCGACCAAGGACCAGTTCCGTGATGTCGGTCTGCATGCGGCCTTCAAATCCGTTTTCCCGATCATCAGCTACTCCGGCAACGCTGCTCTGGAGTACGTTGGTTATCGTCTGGGCGAACCGGCCTTTGACGTCAAAGAGTGCGTACTGCGTGGCGTGACCTACGCCGTGCCGCTGCGTGTAAAAGTGCGCCTGATCATTTTCGACAAAGAATCGTCGAACAAAGCGATCAAGGACATCAAAGAGCAGGAAGTCTACATGGGGGAAATCCCCCTGATGACCGAGAACGGTACCTTCGTAATCAACGGTACCGAGCGCGTCATCGTTTCCCAGCTGCACCGTTCGCCAGGTGTGTTCTTCGACCACGACCGTGGCAAGACGCACAGCTCGGGCAAGCTGCTCTATTCGGCCCGCATCATTCCTTACCGTGGCTCCTGGCTGGACTTCGAGTTCGATCCGAAAGACTGTGTATTCGTCCGTATCGACCGTCGTCGCAAGCTGCCTGCCTCGGTGCTGCTGCGCGCCCTGGGTTACAGCACCGAGGAAGTCCTCGATGCGTTCTATACCACCAACGTATTCCACGTGCAGGGCGAGCAGCTCAGCCTGGAACTGGTGCCCCAGCGCCTGCGCGGTGAAATCGCCGTTCTCGACATCGTCGACGACAAGGGCAAGGTCATTGTCGAGCAGGGCCGCCGTATCACTGCCCGGCACATCAACCAGATCGAAAAGGCCGGTATCAAGCAGCTGGAAGTGCCACTGGACTACGTCCTGGGCCGCACCACGGCCAAGGCCATCGTGCACCCGGCCACCGGCGAGATCCTGTGCGAGTGCAACACCGAGCTGACCACCGAACTGCTGCTCAAGATCGCCAAGGCGCAGGTCGTTCGCATCGAAACGTTGTACACCAACGACATCGATTGCGGTCCGTTCATCTCCGACACCCTGAAGATCGATTCCACCGGCAATCAGCTTGAAGCCCTGGTGGAAATCTATCGCATGATGCGTCCAGGCGAGCCGCCAACCAAGGATGCTGCCGAGACCCTGTTCAACAACCTGTTCTTCAGCCCTGAGCGCTATGACCTGTCCGCGGTCGGCCGGATGAAGTTCAACCGTCGTATCGGTCGTACCGAGATCGAAGGTTCGGGTGTATTGAGCAAGGAAGACATCGTTGCCGTGTTGAAGACCCTGGTCGACATCCGCAACGGCAAAGGCATCGTCGATGACATCGACCACCTGGGTAACCGTCGTGTTCGCTGCGTGGGCGAAATGGCCGAGAACCAGTTCCGTGTTGGCCTGGTGCGTGTAGAGCGCGCGGTCAAGGAACGTCTGTCGATGGCCGAAAGCGAAGGCCTGATGCCGCAGGACCTGATCAACGCCAAGCCAGTGGCTGCCGCGGTCAAGGAGTTCTTCGGTTCCAGCCAGCTGTCGCAGTTCATGGACCAGAACAACCCGCTGTCCGAGATCACCCACAAGCGTCGCGTCTCCGCGCTCGGCCCTGGTGGTCTGACCCGCGAACGTGCAGGCTTCGAAGTGCGTGACGTTCACCCGACGCACTATGGTCGTGTGTGCCCGATCGAAACGCCTGAAGGTCCGAACATCGGTCTGATCAACTCCCTGGCGGCCTATGCGCGCACCAACCAGTACGGTTTCCTGGAAAGCCCGTACCGTGTGGTGAAAGACGCTCTGGTCACCGACGAGATCGTGTTCCTGTCTGCCATCGAAGAAGCCGATCACGTGATCGCTCAGGCTTCGGCCACGATGAACGACAAGAAGGTCCTGATCGACGAGCTGGTGGCCGTACGTCACTTGAACGAATTCACCGTCAAGGCGCCGGAAGACGTCACCCTGATGGATGTTTCGCCCAAGCAGGTCGTGTCGGTAGCCGCATCGCTGATTCCGTTCCTCGAGCACGACGACGCCAACCGTGCGTTGATGGGTTCGAACATGCAGCGTCAGGCTGTACCTACCCTGCGTGCCGACAAGCCGCTGGTCGGTACCGGCATGGAGCGTAACGTTGCCCGTGACTCCGGCGTTTGCGTCGTGGCTCGTCGTGGCGGCGTGATCGACTCCGTCGATGCCAGCCGTATCGTGGTCCGGGTTGCCGATGACGAAGTCGAGACTGGCGAAGCCGGTGTCGACATCTACAACCTGACCAAGTACACCCGCTCGAACCAGAACACCTGCATCAACCAGCGTCCGCTGGTCAACAAGGGTGACGTGGTTCAGCGCAGCGACATCATGGCCGATGGCCCGTCCACCGACATGGGTGAACTGGCGCTGGGTCAGAACATGCGCATCGCGTTCATGGCGTGGAACGGCTTCAACTTCGAAGACTCCATCTGCCTGTCCGAGCGTGTGGTTCAGGAAGATCGCTTCACCACGATCCACATCCAGGAACTGACCTGTGTGGCCCGTGACACCAAGCTTGGCCCAGAGGAAATCACTGCCGACATCCCGAACGTGGGTGAAGCGGCGCTGAACAAGCTGGACGAAGCCGGTATCGTCTACGTAGGTGCCGAAGTCGGCGCCGGCGACATTCTGGTCGGCAAGGTGACGCCTAAAGGCGAAACCCAGCTCACGCCGGAAGAAAAACTGCTGCGCGCGATCTTCGGCGAGAAGGCCAGCGACGTTAAGGACACCTCCCTGCGCGTGCCTACCGGCACCAAGGGTACCGTCATCGACGTACAGGTCTTCACCCGCGACGGTGTCGAGCGTGATGCTCGTGCTCTGTCGATCGAGAAGAGCCAGCTGGACGAGATCCGCAAGGACCTGAACGAAGAGTTCCGTATCGTTGAAGGCGCAACCTTCGAACGTCTGCGCTCGGCCCTGATGGGTCAGATCATCGAAGGCGGCGCTGGCCTGAAGAAAGGCACCGAGGTGACCCACGAGGTCCTCGATGGTCTGGAGCATGGTCAGTGGTTCAAGCTGCGCATGGCCGAAGACGCGCTGAACGAACAGCTCGAGAAGGCTCAGGCCTACATCGTCGATCGTCGCCGTCTGCTGGACGACAAGTTCGAAGACAAGAAGCGCAAGCTGCAGCAAGGCGATGACCTGGCTCCGGGCGTGCTGAAGATCGTCAAGGTCTACCTGGCCATCCGCCGTCGCATCCAGCCGGGTGACAAGATGGCCGGTCGTCACGGTAACAAGGGTGTGGTTTCCGTGATCATGCCTGTCGAGGACATGCCGCACGACGCCAACGGTACGCCGGTGGACGTGGTACTCAACCCGCTGGGTGTACCTTCGCGTATGAACGTTGGTCAGATTCTTGAAACCCACCTGGGCCTCGCGGCCAAGGGTCTGGGCGAGAAGATCAACACCATGCTCGAAGAGCAGCGTAAGGTAGCTGATCTGCGCAAGTTCCTGACCGAGATCTACAACGAGATCGGTGGCCGTCAAGAACAGCTGGAAACCTTCTCCGACCAGGAAATCCTGGATCTGGCGAAGAACCTCAAGGGCGGCGTTCCAATGGCTACCCCGGTGTTCGACGGTGCCAAGGAAAGCGAAATCAAGGCCATGCTGAAATTGGCCGACATGCCGGAAAGCGGCCAGATGCAGCTTTTCGACGGTCGTACCGGCAACAAGTTCGAGCGTCCGGTCACCGTTGGCTACATGTACATGCTGAAGCTGAACCACTTGGTGGACGACAAGATGCACGCGCGTTCCACTGGTTCTTACAGCCTGGTTACCCAGCAGCCGCTGGGTGGTAAGGCGCAGTTCGGTGGTCAGCGTTTCGGGGAGATGGAGGTGTGGGCGCTGGAAGCATACGGCGCGGCATACACCCTGCAAGAAATGCTCACAGTGAAGTCGGACGATGTGAACGGTCGTACCAAGATGTACAAGAACATCGTGGACGGCGATCACCGTATGGAGCCGGGCATGCCCGAGTCCTTCAACGTGTTGATCAAAGAGATCCGTTCTCTGGGTATCGATATCGATCTGGAAACCGAATAACACGTGACGCGAATCGGGAGTGGACGGCTACCGTCCACTCCCTGCTCCGCCAGGAGGAAAGGCCTTGAAAGACCTACTGAATTTGCTGAAAAACCAGGGTCAAGTCGAAGAGTTCGATGCGATCCGCATCGGCCTCGCGTCGCCTGAGATGATCCGTTCGTGGTCGTTCGGTGAAGTTAAAAAGCCGGAAACCATCAACTACCGTACGTTCAAGCCTGAGCGTGACGGCCTGTTCTGCGCCAAGATCTTTGGCCCGGTCAAGGACTACGAGTGCCTGTGCGGCAAGTACAAGCGCTTGAAGCACCGTGGCGTGATCTGCGAGAAGTGCGGCGTTGAAGTCGCGCTGGCCAAGGTTCGTCGCGAGCGCATGGCTCACATCGAACTGGCTTCGCCGGTCGCTCACATCTGGTTCCTGAAATCGCTGCCGTCCCGCATCGGTCTGCTGATGGACATGACCCTGCGTGATATCGAACGCGTTCTCTACTTCGAGAGCTACGTCGTTATCGACCCGGGCATGACTACCCTCGAAAAGGGCCAGTTGCTGAACGACGAGCAGTACTTCGAAGCACTCGAAGAGTTCGGTGACGACTTCGACGCCCGCATGGGTGCCGAGGCCGTTCGCGAGCTGCTGCACGCCATTGACCTGGAACACGAGATCGGTCGCCTGCGCGAAGAGATTCCGCAGACCAACTCGGAAACCAAGATCAAGAAGCTGTCCAAGCGCCTGAAGCTGATGGAAGCTTTCCAGGGCTCCGGCAACCTGCCTGAGTGGATGGTGTTGACCGTTCTGCCGGTTCTGCCGCCAGATCTGCGTCCACTGGTTCCACTGGATGGCGGTCGTTTCGCGACTTCCGACCTCAACGATCTGTATCGTCGAGTGATCAACCGTAACAACCGTCTGAAGCGCCTGCTGGATCTGTCGGCTCCCGACATCATCGTGCGCAACGAAAAGCGCATGCTGCAGGAAGCTGTGGATGCGCTGCTCGACAACGGTCGTCGCGGTCGTGCCATCACTGGTTCGAACAAGCGTCCTCTGAAATCCTTGGCTGACATGATCAAGGGTAAGCAGGGTCGTTTCCGTCAGAACCTGCTCGGCAAGCGCGTTGACTACTCGGGTCGTTCGGTAATTACCGTAGGCCCGACCCTGCGCCTGCACCAGTGCGGTCTTCCTAAGAAGATGGCTCTGGAACTGTTCAAGCCGTTCATCTTCGGCAAGCTGGAAATGCGTGGTCTGGCGACCACCATCAAGGCCGCCAAGAAGATGGTCGAGCGCGAGCTGCCAGAAGTCTGGGACGTGCTCGCCGAAGTGATTCGCGAACACCCCGTGCTGCTCAACCGTGCACCGACCCTTCACCGTCTGGGTATCCAGGCGTTCGAGCCGGTATTGATCGAAGGCAAGGCCATCCAGCTGCACCCGCTGGTCTGCGCCGCATACAACGCCGACTTCGACGGCGACCAGATGGCGGTCCACGTACCGCTGACCCTGGAAGCCCAGCTCGAAGCTCGTGCGCTGATGATGTCGACCAACAACATCCTGTCGCCAGCCAACGGTGAGCCAATCATCGTTCCTTCGCAGGACGTTGTACTGGGTCTGTACTACATGACCCGTGAAGCGATCAACGCTAAGGGCGAAGGCCGCATCTTTGCCGACCTGCAGGAAGTCGACCGCGTGTTCCGCGCCGGCGAAGCTGCCCTGCACGCCAAGATCAAGGTTCGTATCAACGAAACCGTCAACGATCGTGATGGCGGCAGCGTGAGCGGCACCCGTATCGTCGACACCACTGTCGGCCGTGCGCTGCTGTTCCAGGTCGTGCCTAAAGGCCTGTCCTTCGACGTCGTCAACCTGCCGATGAAGAAGAAGGCGATCTCCAAGCTGATCAACCAGTGCTACCGCGTGGTGGGTCTGAAAGAGACCGTGATCTTCGCTGACCAGTTGATGTACACCGGTTTTGCCTACTCGACGATTTCGGGTGTTTCCATCGGCGTTAACGACTTCGTTATCCCGGATGAGAAAGCTCGCATCATCGGTACTGCGACCGACGAAGTGAAAGAGATCGAAAGCCAGTATGCGTCCGGCCTGGTAACCCAGGGCGAGAAGTACAACAAGGTGATCGACCTCTGGTCCAAGGCCAACGACGAAGTGTCCAAGGCAATGATGTCGAACCTCTCGAAAGAGAAGGTCATCGATCGTCATGGCAACGAAGTCGACCAGGAATCGTTCAACTCGATGTACATGATGGCTGACTCCGGTGCCCGGGGCTCGGCTGCTCAGATTCGTCAGTTGGCCGGTATGCGTGGCCTGATGGCCAAGCCGGACGGCTCGATCATCGAGACGCCGATCACCGCGAACTTCCGTGAAGGTCTGAGCGTACTTCAGTACTTCATCTCCACTCACGGTGCTCGTAAGGGTCTGGCGGATACCGCCTTGAAGACTGCGAACTCCGGTTACCTGACTCGTCGTCTGGTAGACGTGGCGCAGGATCTGGTGGTGACCGAGGTCGATTGCGGTACCGAACACGGTCTGCTGATGACCCCGCACATCGAAGGCGGCGACGTCGTCGAGCCTCTGGGCGAGCGCGTATTGGGTCGAGTGATCGCCCGTGACGTATTCAAGCCAGGCACCGACGAAGTCATCGTTCCAGGCGGTACGCTGGTAGACGAGAAGTGGGTTGAATTCATCGAGCTGAACAGCATCGACGAAGTCATCGTGCGCTCGCCGATCAGCTGCGAAACCCGCTACGGTATCTGCGCCAAGTGCTACGGTCGTGACCTGGCTCGCGGGCATCAGGTGAACATCGGTGAAGCGGTCGGCGTTATCGCTGCCCAGTCTATCGGCGAGCCGGGTACCCAGCTGACCATGCGTACGTTCCACATCGGTGGTGCGGCAAGCCGGACCTCGGCTGCAGACAGCGTCCAGGTGAAGAATGGCGGCACCGTCCGTCTGCACAACCTGAAGCACGTAGAGCGTGCCGACGGCAACCTGGTAGCCGTGTCGCGTTCCGGTGAGTTGGCGATTGCCGACGAGTTCGGTCGTGAGCGTGAGCGTTACAAGCTGCCGTACGGTGCAGTGATTTCGGTGAAGGAAGGCGACAAGGTCGACGCTGGTGCCATCGTGGCCAAGTGGGATCCGCACACTCACCCAATCGTCACCGAGATGAAAGGTACCGTGACCTACGTGGGCATGGAAGAAGGCATCACGATCAAGCGTCAGACAGACGAATTGACCGGCCTGACCAACATCGAAGTACTCGATGCCAAGGATCGTCCAGCGGCGGGCAAGGAAATTCGTCCAGCTGTGAAGATGGTCGGCGTCGATGGCAAGGATCTGCTGCTGCCGGGTACTGACGTACCGGCCCAGTACTTCCTGCCAGCCAACGCCCTGGTCGGCGTGGCCGATGGTGCGCAAGTGGGTGTGGGTGACGTTATCGCCCGTATCCCGCAGGAAACTTCGAAGACACGTGACATCACCGGTGGTCTGCCACGTGTTGCCGACCTGTTCGAAGCGCGTCGTCCGAAGGAAGCTTCGATTCTGGCGGAAGTCAGCGGCACCATCGCGTTCGGTAAGGAGACCAAGGGCAAGCGCCGTCTGGTCATCACTCCGAACGACGGTACCGATCCGTACGAAGAGCTGATTCCGAAGTGGCGTCACCTGAACGTCTTCGAAGGCGAACAAGTGAACCGCGGCGAAGTGATCTCCGACGGTCCAAGCGATCCGCACGACATCCTGCGTCTGCTGGGTGTGAGTGCGCTGGCCAAGTACATCGTCAACGAGATTCAGGACGTGTACCGTCTGCAAGGCGTGAAGATCAACGACAAGCACATCGAGACGATCCTGCGTCAGATGCTGCGCAAGGTCGAGATCTCCGAGTCGGGCGACAGCAGCTTCATCAAGGGCGACCAGATGGAACTGACCCAGGTACTGGGCGAGAACGAGCGTTTGAGCGGCGACGACAAGTTCGTTTCCAAGTTCACCCGTGTTCTGCTGGGTATCACCAAGGCGTCGTTGTCCACCGAATCGTTCATCTCGGCGGCTTCCTTCCAGGAAACCACTCGAGTGCTGACCGAAGCGGCGGTTACCGGCAAGCGCGACTACCTGCGCGGCCTGAAGGAAAACGTGGTCGTGGGTCGTCTGATCCCGGCCGGTACCGGTCTGGCGTATCACAGCGAGCGCAAGCGTCGTCGTGAACTCGACAAACCAACCCGCGTCAGCGCCAGTGAAGTTGAAGCTGCGTTGACCGAAGCGCTGAACTCAAGCGGTAATTGAGACCAGCGGTAGTGATGACAGGGCCCTGGTAGCCCTTGCAGGCTCCGCAACGACACGAAAGTCGCGGCGGAGCGGGCAGGGGAGGCCGGGGCCTTGTCTTGACTGGGGGCGAGATCCTCTTTAGACTCTTGTACCCCTAAATTTGGCGGGATTGATTCCTGCCATTTTTGCTTTTCTTGCAAGACAATAGCGTCGCAAGACAACAGTGGAGCTAGTAGATGGCAACTATCAACCAGCTGGTACGTCAGCCGCGTAAGCGTATCGTCGAGAAATCCGACGTACCTGCGCTGCAGAACTGCCCGCAACGTCGTGGCGTGTGCACCCGTGTGTACACCACCACGCCGAAAAAACCTAACTCGGCACTGCGTAAAGTATGCCGTGTGCGTCTGACCAACGGTTTCGAGGTTTCCTCGTACATCGGCGGTGAAGGCCACAACCTGCAAGAGCACAGCGTGGTACTGATCCGCGGCGGTCGTGTAAAAGACTTGCCAGGTGTTCGTTACCACACCGTTCGCGGCTCCCTGGATACCTCCGGCGTCAAAGGTCGTAACCAAGGTCGTTCGAAGTACGGTACCAAGCGTCCGAAGTAATCGGCGTTTGCGGAATACTGCAGTTATCTATTTTTCTGAGTCGATAAGAGTAAGGTCGGGCCTGTCCCGAGCTAACCTGAAGACCGTTTGAGGGCTTATCCATGCCAAGAAGACGCGTAGCAGCCAAGCGCGAAGTGCTTGACGATCCAAAATACGGCAGCCAGATCCTGGCTAAGTTCATGAACCACGTGATGGAAAGCGGCAAGAAAGCCGTTGCCGAGCGTATCGTTTATGGCGCGCTGGACAAGGTTAAAGAACGCAAGAACAGCGACCCCCTGGAAATCTTCGAGAAAGCTCTCGACGCCATCGCTCCGCTGGTCGAAGTGAAGTCGCGCCGTGTAGGCGGTGCTACTTACCAGGTTCCGGTCGAAGTTCGTCCGTCCCGTCGTAACGCTCTGGCAATGCGCTGGCTGGTAGACTTCGCGCGCAAGCGCGGTGAAAAGTCGATGGCTCTGCGCTTGGCCGGCGAACTGCTGGACGCTGCCGAAGGCAAAGGTGCTGCAGTTAAGAAGCGTGAAGACGTTCACCGTATGGCTGAAGCCAACAAAGCGTTCTCGCACTACCGCTTCTAAATTCGGCGTCACTTATTTTGCGAGGGCTTTATGGCTCGTACAACTGATATCAATCGCTACCGTAACATCGGTATCGTCGCTCACGTGGATGCGGGTAAAACCACCACCACCGAGCGCGTCCTGTTCTATACGGGCGTGAACCACAAGATGGGCGAGGTGCATGATGGCGCCGCGACCATGGACTGGATGGTGCAGGAGCAGGAGCGGGGTATTACCATTACTTCCGCTGCTACTACCGCATTCTGGGAAGGCTCCAACAAGCAGTTCCCACGCCACCGCTTCAACATCATCGATACCCCCGGCCACGTTGACTTCACCATTGAAGTAGAGCGTTCGCTGCGTGTACTCGACGGTGCGGTCGTGGTGTTCTGCGGTACCTCCGGTGTCGAGCCTCAGTCCGAAACCGTATGGCGTCAAGCCAACAAGTACGGTGTTCCACGTCTCGTCTACGTGAACAAGATGGATCGTGCCGGTGCCAACTTCCTGCGCGTGATCGGTCAGATCAAGCAGCGCTTGGGTCACACCCCGGTGCCGATCCAGCTGGCCATCGGTGCAGAAGACAACTTCCAGGGCCAGATCGATCTGATGTCCATGGAAGCGGTCTACTGGAACGACGCTGACAAAGGCATGGCTGCGCGCCGTGAGCCGATCCCTGCCGAGCTGCAGGAACTGGCTGACGAGTGGCGCAGCAACATGGTCGAGGCTGCGGCCGAGGCCAGCGAAGAGCTGATGAACAAGTACCTCGAAGGTGAAGAACTCACCAACGACGAAATCAAGGCCGCTCTGCGTCAGCGTACCATCGCTGGTGAAATCGTCCTGGCTGTTTGCGGTTCCTCGTTCAAGAACAAGGGCGTTCCCCTGGTTCTGGATGCCGTCATCGACTACCTGCCGGCCCCTGTCGACATTCCTGCCATCAAGGGTTCCGACCCGGATGACGAGACTGTGGCCATGGAGCGTCATGCAGACGACAGCGAGCCGTTCTCGGCTCTGGCGTTCAAGATCGCTACCGACCCATTCGTGGGTACCCTGACCTTCGCCCGTGTCTACTCGGGTGTGTTGAGCTCCGGCGACGGCGTGATCAACTCGGTCAAGGGCAAGAAAGAGCGCGTGGGTCGTATGGTGCAGATGCACGCAAACACCCGCGAAGAGATCAAGGAAGTACGCGCTGGTGACATCGCGGCCTTGATCGGCATGAAGGACGTCACCACCGGTGACACCCTGTGCTCGGCCGACAAGCCGATCATCCTGGTTCGCATGGACTTCCCGGAGCCGGTAATCTCGGTTGCCGTTGAGCCCAAGACCAAGGATGACCAGGAAAAAATGGGTATCGCACTGGGCAAGCTTGCTCAGGAAGACCCGTCTTTCCGCGTCAAGACCGATGAAGAGACTGGTCAAACGATCATCTCGGGTATGGGTGAGTTGCACCTGGACATTCTGGTTGACCGCATGCGCCGCGAGTTCAACGTAGAAGCCAACATCGGTAAACCGCAGGTTTCCTACCGTGAGAAGATCACGAAGGCCTGTGAGATCGAAGGCAAGTTCGTTCGTCAGTCCGGCGGTCGTGGTCAGTTTGGCCATTGCTGGATCCGTTTTGCTCCTGCTGACGAAGGTCAGGAAGGTCTGCAGTTCGTGAACGAAGTCGTAGGTGGTGTTGTTCCGAAGGAATACATCCCGGCGATCCAGAAGGGTATCGAAGAGCAGATGAAGAACGGCGTCGTTGCCGGCTATCCGCTGATCGGCCTGAAGGCGACCGTTTTCGATGGCTCTTACCACGACGTCGACTCCAACGAGATGGCGTTCAAGGTGGCTGCCTCCATGGCGACCAAGCAGCTGGCCTCCAAGGGCGGCGGTGTTGTGCTTGAGCCGATCATGAAGGTGGAAGTTGTAACACCTGAGGACTACATGGGTGACGTGATGGGAGACCTGAACCGTCGTCGTGGTCTGATCCAGGGTATGGAAGATACGGTGTCCGGCAAGGTTATCCGTGCCGAGGTTCCGTTGGGCGAAATGTTCGGTTATGCGACCGATGTTCGTTCCATGTCCCAGGGTCGCGCGAGCTACTCTATGGAATTCTCCAAATACTCCGAGGCTCCGTCGAACGTCGTCGAAGCTATCGTTAAAAAACAAGGCTGATTCAGCCCCTTAGGCTAGGAGTTTATTGTCGTGGCTAAAGAAAAATTTGATCGTTCCCTACCTCACGTCAACGTCGGCACCATCGGCCACGTTGACCACGGTAAAACCACTCTGACCGCTGCTCTGACTCGCGTCTGCTCCGAAGTTTTCGGTTCGGCTCGTGTTGACTTCGACAAGATCGACAGCGCACCAGAAGAAAAAGCTCGTGGTATCACCATCAACACCGCGCACGTCGAATACAACTCGACCATTCGTCACTACGCTCACGTCGACTGCCCAGGTCACGCTGACTACGTGAAGAACATGATCACCGGTGCTGCCCAGATGGACGGCGCTATCCTGGTCTGCTCGGCCGCTGATGGTCCGATGCCACAAACCCGTGAGCACATCCTGCTGTCCCGTCAGGTAGGCGTTCCGTACATCGTGGTCTTCCTGAACAAGGCTGACCTGGTAGACGACGCTGAGCTGCTGGAACTGGTCGAGATGGAAGTTCGTGACCTGCTGTCGACCTACGACTTCCCAGGCGACGACACTCCGATCATCATCGGTTCGGCTCGTATGGCTCTGGAAGGCAACGACGAAAACGAAATGGGCACCACTGCCGTTCGTAAACTGGTTGAAACTCTGGACAGCTACATCCCAGAGCCAGTTCGTCTGACCGACAAGCCGTTCCTGATGCCAATCGAAGACGTGTTCTCGATCTCCGGTCGCGGTACTGTTGTTACCGGTCGTATCGAGCGCGGTATCGTTCGCGTTCAGGATGCGCTGGAGATCGTTGGTCTGCGTGACACCACCGTCACCACCTGCACCGGTGTTGAAATGTTCCGCAAATTGCTCGACGAAGGTCGTGCTGGCGAGAACTGCGGCGTGCTGCTGCGCGGCACCAAGCGTGACGACGTTGAGCGTGGCCAGGTTCTGGTCAAGCCAGGTTCGGTCAAGCCGCACACCAAGTTCACCGCAGAAGTCTACGTTCTGAGCAAGGAAGAAGGCGGTCGCCACACTCCGTTCTTCAAAGGCTACCGTCCACAGTTCTACTTCCGTACAACTGACGTGACTGGTAACTGCGAACTGCCAGAAGGCGTTGAAATGGTAATGCCAGGTGACAACATCCAGATGACTGTCACTCTGATCAAGACCATCGCAATGGAAGACGGCCTGCGTTTCGCTATCCGTGAAGGCGGTCGTACCGTCGGCGCCGGCGTCGTAGCCAAAATCATCGAGTAATCGTTGATCGCTTGAAAGAGCCCCCGCTTAGCGGGGGCTTTTTTATTGGGTTGACACTCGATAGGCGCGTCTATAGAATTGCGCCTCCTTTTAACGGGTGCATTGCGCCCGGTGGGAACAGCAGCCGGAGTCTGAAATCCAATGCAAAATCAGCAAATCCGTATCAGGTTGAAGGCTTTCGACCATCGCCTGATCGACCAATCCACCCAGGAAATCGTGGAAACCGCGAAACGTACTGGTGCTCAGGTGCGTGGTCCAATTCCACTCCCTACCCGTAAAGAGCGGTTCACTGTTCTGGTTTCTCCGCACGTCAACAAAGACGCGCGTGACCAGTACGAGATCCGTACTCATAAGCGTGTTCTGGACATCGTCCAGCCAACGGACAAAACCGTTGATGCGCTGATGAAGCTTGATCTTGCGGCAGGTGTGGAAGTGCAGATCAGCCTCGGCTAAGACTTGGGTCTTAGTCGTGTAACGCTCTGAAATGGGCGGCCATAGCGGGTGAAAGCCCCGTACACTCATGAGGTTTACAACATGACTATTGGTGTAGTCGGTCGTAAATGCGGTATGACCCGTATTTTCACCGAAGAAGGTGTCTCCATTCCGGTCACGGTCATTGAGATCGAGCCGAATCGCGTCACCCAGTTCAAAACTGAAGAAACTGATGGCTATCGTGCAGTGCAAGTCACTGTCGGCGAGCGTCGTGCTTCGCGCGTGACTGCTGCTCAGGCAGGTCACTTCGCCAAGGCGAACGTTGCTGCTGGTCGTGGCGTCTGGGAATTTCGCCTTGCAGAAGGCGAGTACCAGGCTGGCGACTTGATCAATGCTGAACTCTTCGCAGCGGGCCAACTGGTAGACGTTACCGGTCAGTCCAAAGGTAAAGGCTTTGCCGGTACCATCAAGCGTTGGAACTTCCGCGGTCAAGACAACACCCACGGTAACTCCGTTTCCCACCGCGTCCCTGGCTCCATCGGCCAGTGCCAGACTCCTGGCCGTGTATTCAAGGGCAAAAAAATGTCCGGTCATATGGGCGCTGAGCGCGTGACCGTGCAGTCCCTGGAAGTTGTGCGCGTCGACGCTGAACGCAATCTGCTGCTCGTCAAGGGTGCTGTTCCTGGCGCGACCGGCGGCAACCTGGTTGTGCGTCCGGCAGCCAAGGCTCGCGGTTAAGGGGAAGCGAAAATGCAATTAAATGTAAATGACGCTCAGGCGATCGAAGTTTCCGAACTGACTTTCGGCGGCGAGTTCAACGAGACGCTGGTGCACCAGGCAGTCGTGGCCTACATGGCTGGCGGTCGTCAGGGCAGCAAGCAGCAGAAGACCCGTTCCGACGTTCGTGGTGGCGGTAAGCGCCCTTGGCGTCAAAAGGGTACTGGCCGCGCGCGTGCCGGTACTATCCGTAGCCCAATCTGGCGTGGCGGTGGTACCACTTTCGCAGCTCGTCCTCAGGATCACACCCAGAAGCTGAACAAGAAGATGTATCGCGCAGCACTGCGCTCCATCCTTGCTGAGCTGGTGCGTACCGATCGTCTGGTCGTGGTTCAGGACTTCGCTGTCGAAGCACCGAAAACCAAAGACCTGCTGGGCAAGCTGAATGGCATGGGCCTCACCGACGTTCTGATCGTATCGGACTCCGTCGACGAGAACCTGTACCTGGCTGCTCGCAACCTGCCGCACGTCGATGTACGTGACGTTCAAGGTTCCGACCCAGTTAGTCTGATCGCATACGACAAGGTGTTGATCACCGTGTCGGCCGTGAAGAAATTCGAGGAGCTGCTGGGATGAACCAGGAACGCGTATTTAAAGTTCTGCTTGGCCCGCACGTTTCCGAGAAGGCTACGGTTCTGGCAGACAAGAAAGGTCAGTTCGTTTTCAAGGTTGCTACCGACGCAACCAAGCTGGAAATCAAGAAGGCCGTCGAAAGCCTGTTCAGCGTGAAAGTAGAGCGTGTTACTACCCTGAACGTACTGGGTAAAAGCAAGCGCACTGCTCGCGGTCTGGGCAAGCGTAATGACTGGAAGAAGGCGGTTATCTCCCTTCAGCCAGGCCAAGATCTCGATTTCAGCAGCAGTGCTGAGTAAGGAAGGGGTGCATCATGGCAATCGTTAAATGCAAACCGACTTCCCCTGGCCGCCGTTTCGTGGTCAAGGTGGTCAACCAGGAGCTGCATAAAGGCGCTCCTCACGCACCGCTGCTCGAGAAAAAATCGAAGTCTGGTGGTCGTAACAACAATGGCCGTATTACCACCCGTCACATCGGTGGTGGTCACAAGCAGCATTACCGCATGATCGACTTCCGTCGCAACGACAAAGATGGCATCACCGCCACTGTCGAGCGTATCGAATACGATCCTAACCGTACTGCTCACATCGCTCTGGTTCTGTACGCAGACGGCGAGCGTCGCTACATCCTCGCACCGAAAGGCGTGAGCGCTGGCGACCAGCTGATTGCAGGTGCTCTGGCACCAATCAAGCCAGGCAACTCGCTGCAGCTGCGCAACATCCCGGTTGGTAGCACCATCCACGGCATCGAACTGAAGCCGGGCAAGGGTGCTCAGATCGCTCGCTCCGCTGGTGCTTCGGCTCAGCTGATCGCTCGTGAAGGTGTCTATGTGACCCTGCGCCTGCGTTCGGGCGAAATGCGTAAAGTGCTGTCCGAGTGCCGTGCAACGCTGGGTGAGGTTTCGAACTCCGAGCACAGCCTGCGCTCGCTGGGTAAAGCCGGTGCCAAACGCTGGCGTGGCGTTCGCCCAACCGTTCGTGGTGTTGCCATGAACCCGGTTGACCACCCACATGGTGGTGGTGAAGGTCGTACCTCCGGTGGTCGTCATCCGGTATCGCCATGGGGCTTCCCGACTAAGGGCGCGAAGACTCGTGGTAATAAGCGTACCGACAAAATGATCGTCCGTCGTCGCAAGTAAATAGAGGGATACGACAGTGCCACGTTCTCTGAAAAAAGGTCCTTTTATTGATCTTCACCTACTGAAGAAGATCGAAGTGGCGGCGGAAAAGAACGATCGCAAACCAGTTAAGACCTGGTCGCGTCGTTCGATGATCCTGCCACAAATGGTCGGTCTGACCATCGCAGTACACAACGGTCGTCAGCACGTCCCCGTTCTCGTGAACGAAGACATGGTCGGCCACAAACTGGGCGAGTTCGCCGGTACCCGTACATATCGCGGGCACGTGGCTGACAAGAAAGCCAAGCGTTAAGGGGTAAGGAAATGGAAGTAGCCGCTAAGTTGTCGGGCGCTCGAATCTCCGCCCAGAAAGCCCGCTTGGTCGCCGACCAGATCCGCGGGAAGAAGGTGGGCGAAGCGCTCAACCTGCTGGCTTTTAGCAGTAAAAAAGCCGCGGAAATCATGAAGAAAGTGCTGGAGTCGGCCGTAGCCAACGCCGAGCACAACGAAGGCGCAGACGTTGATGACCTGAAGGTCAGCACCGTTTTCGTCAACGAAGGGCGTTCGCTGAAGCGCATCATGCCTCGTGCCAAAGGCCGGGCTGATCGCATCGTCAAGCGGTCTTGCCATATCACTGTCAAGGTTGCTGACAAGTAACGGAGTCGATCAGATGGGTCAGAAAGTACATCCCATTGGCATTCGCCTGGGAATCGTCAAGGAGCACACCTCCGTCTGGTACGCAGACGGTCGGACTTATGCGGACTACTTGTTCGCAGATCTGAAGGTGCGTGAGTATCTCCAAGACAAACTAAAAAGCGCGTCCGTAAGCCGTATCGATATCCATCGTCCGGCCCAAACTGCACGCATCACCATTCACACCGCTCGTCCTGGTATCGTCATCGGGAAGAAAGGTGAGGACGTTGAGAAGCTGCGTCAGGACCTGACCAAGCAAATGGGTGTGCCTGTGCACATCAATATCGAAGAGATCCGCAAGCCGGAGCTCGACGGTATGCTGGTTGCGCAGAGCGTAGCTCAGCAGCTGGAGCGTCGTGTGATGTTCCGTCGCGCCATGAAGCGCGCCGTACAGAACGCCATGCGCATTGGTGCCAAAGGCATCAAGATCCAAGTGAGCGGTCGTCTCGGCGGTGCTGAAATCGCACGTACTGAATGGTATCGCGAAGGTCGTGTGCCATTGCACACCCTGCGTGCCGACATCGACTATGCCAACTACGAAGCTCACACCACCTACGGTGTGATCGGTGTGAAGGTTTGGATTTTCAAAGGCGAAGTAATCGGTGGTCGCCAAGAAGAACTGAAACCACAAGCACCTGCGCCTCGTAAAAAAGCTGCTAAGTAAGGGGTACGCCAAATGTTGCAACCTAAGCGTACGAAGTTCCGCAAGCAGATGACTGGCCACAACCGTGGTCTGGCTCAGCGCGGTAGCAAAGTCAGCTTCGGCGAGTTCGCGCTGAAGTCTGTAGCTCGTGGTCGTCTCACCGCTCGTCAGATCGAGTCAGCGCGTCGTGCTCTGACCCGTCACGTAAAACGTGGCGGCAAGATCTGGATCCGTGTATTCCCGGACAAGCCTATCTCCAAAAAGCCCCTCGAAGTTCGTATGGGTAAAGGTAAGGGTAACGTGGAATATTGGGTTGCCCAGATTCAGCCAGGCAAAGTCCTGTATGAAATCGAGGGTGTTTCCGAAGAGCTGGCGCGTGAGGCTTTCGCCTTGGCGGCTGCAAAGCTGCCTCTCGCCACCTCCTTTGTTAAGCGGACGGTGATGTGATGAAAGCGAATGAACTTCGTGAAAAATCAGCACAGCAACTGAACGAGCAACTGCTCGGCTTGCTGCGCGACCAGTTCAATCTGCGCATGCAGAAAGCAACTGGCCAGTTGGGGCAGTCTCACCTGCTCTCGCAAGTGAAGCGCGACATCGCTCGCGTGAAAACTGTGCTCAACCAGCAGGCAGGTAAGTGATCATGGCTGAAGCCGAAAAAACCGTCCGTACGCTGACTGGCCGTGTGGTCAGCGACAAGATGGACAAAACCATCACCGTATTGATCGAGCGTCGCGTAAAGCACCCGATCTACGGTAAATACGTTAAGCGTTCGACTAAGCTGCACGCTCACGACGAAACCAACCAGTGCAAGATCGGCGACAAGGTCACTATTCGTGAAACCCGTCCGCTGGCCAAGACCAAGTCCTGGGCACTGGTTGACGTTCTCGAACGCGCTGTTGAAGTCTAAGGGCTAGGGGTCGGAGAAATTCTATGATTCAGACTCAATCCATGCTCGATGTGGCCGATAACAGCGGCGCTCGTCGCGTCATGTGCATCAAGGTACTGGGCGGCTCGCACCGCCGGTACGCTGGGATCGGCGACATCATCAAGGTGACCGTGAAGGAAGCGATTCCTCGTGGCAAGGTGAAGAAGGGTCAAGTGATGACTGCTGTTGTAGTCCGCACTCGCCACGGCGTTCGTCGTGCTGACGGCTCCATCATCCGCTTCGATGGCAACGCTGCTGTTCTTTTGAACAACAAGCAAGAGCCAATCGGCACCCGTATCTTTGGGCCAGTGACCCGTGAACTTCGCTCTGAGAAGTTCATGAAGATCGTCTCGCTCGCCCCAGAAGTGCTGTAAGGAGATCCGACATGCAAAAGATTCGTCGTGACGACGAGATCATCGTGATCGCCGGCAAAGACAAAGGCAAGCGCGGTAAGGTGCTCAAGGTTCTCGCTGACGACCGTCTGGTCGTTGGTGGGGTCAACCTGGTGAAGCGTCATACCAAGCCTAACCCGATGTCGGGCGTACAGGGCGGTATCGTCGAGAAAGAAGCGCCTCTGCACGCTTCCAACGTCGCCATTTTCAACGGCGAAACCAACAAGGCTGACCGCGTTGGTTTCAAAGTAGAAGAAGGCAAAAAAATTCGTGTCTTCAAGTCGACCCAAAAAGCGGTTGATGCTTGAACACTGCTAGGTAGAAGACCATGGCACGACTGAAAGAGATTTACCGGAAGGAAATCGCTCCCAAGCTTAAGGAAGAACTTAAGCTGGCGAACGTGATGGAAGTTCCGCGCGTTACTAAGATCACCCTGAACATGGGCCTGGGCGAAGCGATCGGCGACAAGAAAGTCATCGAGCACGCTGTAGCCGACATCGAGAAGATCACCGGCCAAAAAGCCGTTGTGACCTTCGCTCGTAAATCCATCGCGGGCTTCAAAGTCCGTGAAGGCTGGCCGATCGGTGTCAAGGTGACCTTGCGTCGCGAAAAGATGTACGAATTCCTGGACCGCCTGCTGGCGATCTCCCTGCCTCGGGTACGCGACTTCCGCGGCCTGAATGCCAAGTCCTTCGATGGTCGTGGCAACTACAGCATGGGCGTGAAAGAGCAGATCATTTTCCCGGAAATCGATTACGACAAGATCGATGCTCTGCGCGGTCTGGACATTACCCTGACCACCACTGCTCGTTCGGATGAAGAAGGTCGCGCCTTGCTGCGTGCTTTCAACTTCCCGTTCCGCAACTGATTGGAGTAGGAAAATGGCCAAGAAGAGCATGAAGAACCGTGAGCTGAAGCGTCAGCTGACGGTAGCTAAATACGCCAAGAAGCGTGCTGAGCTGAAAGCTATCATCGTTGATCTGAACGCAAGTGAAGAAGAGCGCTGGAATGCTTCCGTAGCTCTGCAGAAGCAGCCACGTGACGCAAGCGCCTCGCGCATGCGTAACCGCTGCCGCCTGACTGGTCGTCCACATGGCGTATACCGCAAGTTCGGCCTCGGCCGTAACATGCTGCGCCAGGCCGCCATGCGCGGTGACGTACCAGGTCTGGTTAAAGCCAGCTGGTAAGTCAGACCGGCCTGGTGCCGGCGGAAAATTGAGCAATCAACCGACCGCCGGTGTCATGGCGATTGAATCAAGCCCCTTATGGGGCTTGATTCATTTCTGGCGTGCGTCTAGAATTGCCGGCTCGCCTGAGCCCGGGTTTTTGGACCGGATCACACGCTCGGCGACGTTGTAGCCGCAAGGCTAATTATTTTTGTATCAGGAGCGTCTAGCCCATGAGTATGCAGGACCCGTTAGCGGACATGCTAACTCGAATCCGTAATGCCCAGATGGCTGAAAAGTCCGTCGTAAGCATGCCATCTTCCACGTTGAAGGTAGCTGTGGCCAAAGTTCTGAAGGACGAAGGTTACATCGCGGGTTTTCAGGTAAGCAGCGAAGCAAAACCGTCGCTTTCCATCGAGCTGAAATACTTCGAAGGCCGTCCGGTCATCGAGGAAGTCAAGCGCGTAAGTCGTCCAGGCCTGCGTCAGTACAAATCCGTTGAAGATCTGCCAAAAGTTCGTGGCGGTCTCGGCGTATCCATCGTCTCCACCAACAAAGGTGTGATGACGGATCGTGCTGCGCGCGCTGCCGGTGTCGGCGGCGAAGTACTTTGCACAGTGTTCTAAGGGGGGATAAGCATGTCTCGCGTCGCTAAGAACCCCGTTAAGCTGCCAGCTGGTGTCGAAGTCAAATTCGCCGGCCAACAGCTTTCGGTGAAGGGTGCCAAGGGCACTCTGGAACTGAACGTTCACTCGTCGGTTGAAATCGTTGAAGAGGCTGGCGAACTGCGTTTCGCTGCCAAGAATGGCGATCAGCAGACCCGTGCAATGGCCGGTACCACTCGCGCTTTGGTCAACAACATGGTCCAGGGCGTAAGCCAAGGCTTCGAGCGCAAGCTCCAGCTGGTCGGTGTTGGCTATAAGGCACAAGCAAAAGGCACAGTGCTGAACCTGTCGCTGGGCTTCTCTCATCCGGTGGATTACGAGTTGCCGCAAGGCATCACCGCTGAGACTCCTAGCCAGACCGATATCCTGATCAAGGGCATCGACAAGCAGCTGGTGGGTCAAGTGGCCGCTGAAATCCGCGATTTCCGTCCGCCAGAGCCTTACAAAGGCAAAGGTGTACGTTACGCAGACGAAGTCGTCCGCCGTAAAGAAGCCAAGAAGAAGTAGGGCATAGCAAATGACCGACAAAAAAGTTACTCGACTGCGTCGCGCTCGCAAAGCACGCCTGAAAATGCACGAACTCGAAGTCGTGCGTCTCTGCGTGTTCCGCTCTTCGCAGCACATCTATGCCCAGGTCATCTCGGCCGACGGCAGCAAGGTCCTGGCAAGTGCCTCGACTTTGGACAAAGAATTGCGTGATGGTGCCACTGGCAACATTGACGCGGCCACTAAGGTTGGCCAGCTGGTCGCTTCGCGTGCTAAGGCCGCTGGCGTCTCGCAGGTGGCTTTCGACCGCTCTGGCTTCAAGTACCACGGTCGCGTCAAAGCGCTGGCCGATGGCGCTCGTGAAGCTGGGCTGGAGTTCTAAGTTATGTCAAATAACGACCAAAAGCGCGACGAAGGCTACATCGAGAAGCTGGTTCAAGTTAACCGCGTTGCCAAGACCGTCAAAGGCGGCCGTATCTTCACCTTCACCGCGTTGACCGTGGTAGGTGATGGCAAGGGCCGTGTTGGCTTCGGCCGTGGCAAGTCTCGTGAAGTGCCTGCTGCCATCCAGAAAGCTATGGAAGCAGCTCGTCGCAACATGATTCAAGTGGACCTGAACGGGACCACCTTGCAGTACGCCATGAAGTCCGCCCACGGCGCTTCGAAGGTATACATGCAGCCTGCTTCGGAAGGTACCGGTATCATCGCTGGCGGCGCAATGCGTGCCGTTCTCGAAGTCGCTGGTGTCCAGAACGTTCTGGCCAAGTGCTACGGCTCCACCAACCCCGTCAACGTGGTTCACGCTACGTTCAAGGGTCTGAAAGCCATGCAGTCCCCGTCGTCCATCGCCGCCAAGCGCGGTCTGAACGTTGAGGAGATCATCTGATCATGGCTACCGTAAAAGTTACGCTGATCAAAAGCATGACCGGCCGTATCCCTAACCACAAGCTGTGCGTTAAGGGTCTGGGTCTGCGTCGCATCGGTCACACTGTAGAAGTCCAGGATACTCCCGAGAATCGCGGGATGATCAACAAGGCCTACTACATGCTTCGCGTAGAGGGTTAATCGATGAAACTCAATGATCTGAGTCCAGCTCCCGGTTCGCGTCGCGAAAAGCACCGTCCGGGTCGTGGTATCGGTAGTGGTTTGGGCAAGACCGGCGGCCGTGGCCACAAAGGTCAGACCTCCCGCTCCGGTGGCACCATCGCTCCAGGCTTTGAAGGCGGTCAACAGCCGCTGCATCGTCGCCTGCCGAAGTTCGGTTTCGTTTCCCTGAAAGCCATGGACCGCGCAGAAGTGCGTCTGTCCGAGCTGGCCAAAGTGGAAGGCGACATCGTCTCCGTGCAGTCCCTGAAGGATGCCAACGTGATCAACCAGAACGTTCAGCGTGTGAAAATCATGCTGTCGGGCGAAGTGACTCGCGCTGTAACCATCCAGGGTATCGCCGCCACCAAAGGTGCGCGTGCGGCTATCGAAGCAGCTGGCGGCAAGTTCGAGGAATAAATGGCTAAGCAAGGTGCTCTCTCAGCGCTAGGCAAGGGCGGTATGTCTGAACTCTGGGCTCGTCTGCGTTTTCTGTTCCTGGCGATCATCGTCTACAGAATTGGCGCACACATCCCGGTTCCAGGTATCAACCCGGACCGACTCGCAGACCTGTTTCGACAGAATGAGGGGACCATTCTTAGCTTGTTCAACATGTTTTCCGGCGGCGCGCTGGAACGGATGAGCATCTTTGCACTGGGGATCATGCCGTACATTTCGGCATCGATCATCATGCAGCTGATGACCGCCGTGAGCCCGCAGCTGGAGCAGTTGAAGAAGGAAGGTGAAGCTGGCCGTCGCAAGATCAGCCAGTACACCCGCTATGGCACCGTCATCCTGGCCCTGGTGCAGGCGATCGGCATGTCGATCGGCCTGGCCAACCAGGGTGTGGCGTTCACTGCAAGCTTCAGTTTCTATTTCGTGGCGGTCTCCACTTTCGTGGCGGGCGCCATGTTCATGATGTGGCTGGGTGAGCAGATTACTGAGCGTGGTGTGGGTAACGGTATCTCGATGTTGATCTTCGCGGGTATCGTTGCTGGTCTTCCGAGAGCGATAGGGCAGTCTTTCGAGTCTGCGCGTCAGGGCGACATCAACATCTTCGCGCTGGTTGCAATCGGTCTGCTGGCGGTAGCGATTATCGGTTTCGTGGTGTTCATCGAGCGTGGTCAGCGGCGAATCGCCGTTCACTATGCCAAGCGTCAGCAGGGCCGCAAGGTCTTCGCTGCGCAGACGAGCCACTTGCCGCTGAAAGTGAACATGGCCGGTGTGATTCCTGCCATTTTCGCGAGCAGCATCTTGCTGTTCCCGGCTTCGCTGGGCTCCTGGTTCGGTCAGTCCGAAGGTATGGGCTGGTTGCAGGACGTCTCGCAGTCGATCGCTCCTGGTCAGCCGTTGAACATTCTGCTGTTTAGTGCAGGGATCATTTTCTTCTGCTTCTTCTATACGGCGTTGATGTTCAATCCGAAAGACGTAGCGGAAAACCTGAAGAAGTCCGGTGCCTTTATTCCGGGTATTCGTCCAGGCGAACAGTCAGCGCGCTACATTGATGGCGTTCTGACTCGTTTGACCATGTTCGGTGCCCTGTACATGATGTGCGTCTGCTTGCTTCCACAGTTTCTGGTGGTGGCTGCAAACGTTCCGTTCTACCTTGGCGGGACCTCGTTGCTGATTGTGGTAGTGGTTGTGATGGACTTTATGTCCCAAGTACAATCGCACCTCGTTTCGCACCAGTACGAATCCCTGATGAAGAAAGCCAACCTGAAAGGCTACGGTGGCAGCGGTCTGCTGCGCTGACAGTCCCTTAAGGTTCGAGGAGTTGGCAATGAAAGTTCGTGCATCGGTGAAAAAGCTGTGCCGTAACTGCAAAATCATTCGTCGCGAAGGCGTCGTTCGAGTCATTTGCAGCGCAGAGCCGCGTCACAAACAGCGCCAAGGCTGACTGTGATGTGCTACAAGCCCGGCAGCTAGTGCGCTGCCGGGTTGATTATTTGTTATTACAGCGATATTATCTCGCGCCCTATTTCTTGGCTTCCGGGGCGTAGGTAGCTGTCAATTGGAGTCCCACTGAATGGCCCGTATTGCAGGCGTCAACATTCCAGATAACAAGCACACTGTTATCTCGCTGACCTACATCTATGGTGTTGGTCGCACTACTGCACAGAAAATCTGTGCAGACACTGGGGTCAACCCAGCCGCAAAGATCAAGGATCTGAGCGACGAGCAGATTGAACAGCTGCGTGGCGAAGTGGCGAAGTTCACCACCGAAGGTGATCTGCGCCGCGAAATCAACATGAAAATCAAGCGCTTGATGGATCTGGGCTGCTACCGCGGTCTTCGTCATCGTCGTGGTCTGCCAGTACGCGGTCAGCGTACCAAGACCAACGCGCGTACCCGTAAAGGTCCGCGTAAGCCGATCCGCAAGTAATCGCACCAGCGAATCGACAGGAATCTAGTCATGGCAAAACCTGCTGCTCGTCCTCGTAAGAAAGTCAAAAAGACAGTGGTTGATGGCATCGCCCACATCCACGCGTCTTTCAACAACACCATCGTGACCATTACCGATCGTCAAGGTAACGCCCTGTCCTGGGCTACTTCCGGCGGTTCGGGTTTCCGCGGTTCTCGCAAGTCCACCCCGTTCGCTGCCCAGGTGGCTGCTGAGCGTGCTGGTCAAGCTGCGCTGGAATATGGCCTGAAGAACCTCGACGTCAACGTCAAGGGTCCAGGTCCAGGTCGTGAGTCCGCTGTCCGTGCATTGAACGGCTGTGGCTATAAGATCGCCAGCATCACCGACGTGACGCCAATCCCGCATAACGGGTGCCGTCCGCCGAAGAAGCGCCGCGTGTAATTCAGGAGACGATAGATAATGGCTCGTTACATTGGTCCAAAATGCAAACTGGCTCGTCGTGAAGGCACTGACCTGTTCCTGAAAAGCGGCGTTCGCGCCCTGGAATCGAAGTGCAATATCGAAGCAGCCCCAGGTATCCACGGTCAGCGCCGTGGCCGCCAGTCCGACTACGGCACCCAGCTGCGTGAAAAGCAGAAAGTCCGTCGTATCTATGGCGTTCTCGAGCGTCAGTTCAGCGGTTACTACAAGGAAGCTGCCGGCAAGAAAGGCGCAACCGGCGAGAACCTGCTGCAACTGCTCGAATGCCGTCTGGACAACGTCGTATACCGTATGGGCTTCGGCTCGACTCGTGCCGAATCCCGTCAGTTGGTATCGCACAAGTCCGTCAGCGTCAACGGCAAGACCGTTAACGTTCCGTCCTACCAGGTTCGTGCTGGTGACGTGGTCGCGATTCGCGAGAAAGCAAAAAACCAGCTTCGCATTGTCCAAGCTCTCGATCTGTGTGCCCAACGTGGCCGCGTAGAATGGGTAGAAGTAGACACTGAGAAGAAGTCGGGCGTTTTCAAGAACGTTCCTGCTCGCAGTGATCTGTCCGCCGACATCAACGAAAGCCTGATTGTCGAGCTCTACTCCAAGTAAGGGCTAGAAAATAGGTGCATCCATGCAGATTTCGGTAAATGAGTTCCTGACGCCCCGCCACATTGATGTGCAGGTCGTCAGTCCAACCCGCGCCAAAATCACTCTCGAGCCTCTCGAGCGTGGTTTCGGCCATACCCTGGGCAACGCGCTGCGACGCATCCTGTTGTCCTCAATGCCCGGCTGCGCAGTAGTCGAGGCCGAGATTGACGGTGTACTCCACGAGTACAGCGCCATCGAAGGTGTACAGGAAGACGTCATTGAAATCCTGTTGAACCTGAAAGGCCTGGCTATCAAGCTGCACGGTCGTGACGAAGTTACGCTGACCTTGTCGAAAAAGGGTTCGGGGGTGGTTACCGCTGCCGATATTCAGCTGGATCATGATGTCGAGATCGTTAATCCCGATCACGTAATCGCTAACCTGGCGTCTAACGGCGCCCTGAACATGAAGCTCGTCGTAGCTCGTGGTCGTGGTTATGAACCGGCCGACTCGCGTCAAAGCGATGAAGACGAAAGCCGCAGCATTGGTCGCTTGCAGCTCGACTCTTCGTTCAGCCCGGTACGTCGTATCGCATACGTGGTGGAAAACGCCCGTGTCGAGCAGCGCACCAACCTGGACAAGCTGGTTATTGATCTGGAAACCAACGGTACCCTGGATCCTGAAGAGGCTATCCGTCGCGCTGCAACCATCCTGCAACAGCAGCTGGCTGCGTTCGTCGATCTCAAAGGTGACAGCGAGCCTGTGGTAATCGAGCAAGAAGACGAGATCGATCCGATCCTGCTTCGCCCGGTTGACGATCTGGAACTGACTGTACGTTCGGCTAACTGCCTTAAGGCGGAAAACATTTACTACATCGGCGACCTGATTCAGCGTACCGAAGTAGAACTGTTGAAGACTCCGAACCTGGGCAAGAAATCCTTGACCGAAATCAAGGACGTTCTGGCCTCCCGCGGTCTGTCCCTCGGCATGCGCCTCGACAACTGGCCGCCTGCAAGTCTTAAGAAGGACGACAAGGCGACTGCCTGATCGTCGTAATCACCGAACGTAGTGTTTGGTAAGGAATGAACCATGCGTCATCGTAAAAGTGGACGTCACCTGAGCCGTACCAGCTCGCACCGCAAGGCCATGTTTCAGAACATGGCGGTGTCGCTGTTCGAGCACGAGCTGATCAAGACTACCCTGCCGAAAGCCAAGGAACTGCGCCGCGTTGCCGAGCCGCTGATCACTCTGGCCAAGGTAGACAGCGTTGCAAACCGCCGTCTCGCTTTCGACCGTACTCGCTCGAAAGAAATGGTTGGTAAGCTGTTCAACGATCTGGGCAAGCGCTATGCAACCCGTCAGGGCGGCTACCTGCGTATCCTCAAGTGCGGCTTCCGTGCTGGCGATAACGCACCTATGGCGTACGTCGAGCTGGTTGATCGTCCTGTCGGTGGCTCGGTTGAAGCTGCCGAATAAGACGAAAAGTCTGTTCTGAAAAACCGGGCCCTGGCCCGGTTTTTTTATGCCTGGTCGTTAGCCAAAATCTATCGGCTAAAGATAATTTCCCGATTAGTGCTATGGATAGGTTTCTCGGATACTTGCTTCAAGCCGCTCAAGTCGGCACCTACACAGCAAGCCAGACCAAGGAACATCGTCCATGAGCCAGAGCAAGATCCTCACCACTGCCAGCGGCGCACCTGTCGCCGACAACCAGAATTCCCGCTCAGCGGGACCTCGTGGTCCCTTGTTGCTGGACGATTTCCATCTGATTGAAAAGCTCGCGCACTTCAACCGTGAGAACATTCCAGAACGCCGCGTGCATGCCAAAGGTTCGGGCGCGTACGGTACCTTTACCGTTACTCGGGACATCACCGAATACTCCAGCGCCAAGCTGTTCAGCGCGGTGGGCAAGCAGACCGAAACCTTCTTGCGGTTCTCCACCGTGGGTGGCGAGCGTGGTTCGGCAGATACCGAGCGCGACCCGCGTGGTTTCGCGCTCAAGTTCTACACTGAGGAAGGCAACTGGGACATCGTAGGCAATAACACGCCAGTGTTCTTCATTCGTGATCCGATGAAGTTTCCAGACTTTATCCACACACAGAAGCGTTTGCCTCAGAGCAATCTGAAAAGCGCGCAGATGATGTGGGACTTCTGGTCGCATTCGCCTGAGTCGTTGCATCAGGTCACCATCCTGTTCTCGGATCGGGGTATTCCTGATGGCTATCGCCACATGCACGGCTTCGGTAGCCATACTTACAGCCTGATCAACGCAAAGGGCGAGCGGCACTGGGTCAAGTGGCACTACAAGACGGCTCAGGGGATCAAGAACCTGGCGCCTGCCGACGCTGCCCGTATCGCCGGCACCGATCCGGATTACGCTCAGCGCGATCTGTTCGATGCGATCGAGCGTGGGGATTACCCCAAGTGGCGCGTATGCATGCAGATCATGAGCGAGGACCAGGCTAACCATCATCACGAGAATCCCTTCGACGTGACCAAGACCTGGTCGCAGAAGGAGTTCCCGTTGATCGAGGTGGGCATGCTGGAATTGAACCGTAATCCGCTGAACTACTTTGCCGAGGTTGAGCAGGCGACGTTTGGCCCGAGCAACATGGTACCCGGTGTAGGGCTGTCACCTGACCGTATGCTGCAGGGTCGTGTGTTCGCTTACGCCGATGCCCACCGCTATCGCGTCGGGACCAATCACCAGCAACTGCCGGTGAACGCGCCGCGCAGCCCGGTTCATTCGTACCAGCGAGACGGTTCCATGGCCTTTGGCAGCAATGGCGGGGCAGCACCCAACTACGAGCCGAACAGCTATGCAGATGCGCCCAAGCAAGCGCCTCAGTACCGCGAACCTGCCTTGGCCTTGCATGGCGATGCGGATCGCTTCGATCATCGCGTGGACGCGGACTACTACAGCCAGGCTGGTGCTCTGTTCCGCTTGATGAGTGCCGAGCAGCAGGCGCTGCTGATCGACAACATCGCCGGTGCGATGATGGGTGTGAGCGCGGACGTGGTAGAGCGTCAATTGCAGCACTTCTACCATGCGGATGAAGCCTACGGTAATGGCATCGCCAAAGCATTAGGCATCCAGCTCGGCTGAACCTAAGTGATAAAAAGAACCGCCCTCATTTGGGCGGTTTTTCGCTTTATTTCGTCACTTTTTCTCTGCTTTTTAGCGTATTTCTGCACCGCAGGCCGTGACGTATCCGCGACCTTGGTTCAAACTATGCCTTTCTGCTAGGAGATCTACGGCGATGCAAGGCCACCCGGACGTAATCGATTACCTCAATACTTTGCTCACTGGCGAGCTGGCTGCCCGTGACCAGTATTTCATCCACTCGCGGATGTACGAGGACTGGGGCTTCGCCAAGCTCTTCGAGCGCATCAATCATGAAATGGAAGAAGAGGCGGGTCATGCTGACGCCTTGATGCGCCGCATCCTGATGCTCGAAGGCACGCCGCGCATGCGCCCGGACGATCTCGAAGTCGGGACCGATGTGCCGAGCATGATCGCAGCCGATCTGCGTCTGGAATACAAGGTGCGCGCTGCGCTGTGCAAGGGGATCGAGTTGTGCGAGCAGCACAATGACTACGTGACCCGCGACATTCTGCGCGTGCAGTTGGCGGATACCGAGGAAGACCATACGTATTGGTTGGAAAAGCAGCAGGGACTGATCAAGTCGATTGGGCTGGAGAATTATCTGCAGTCGCAGTTTTGATCGATGGCAGGCTGTGGTTTGATTCGGCGGGTGGAATGTAGAGATCGCTGACGCGGCTTGCGCCACTGCTACAGGGGTCGCGCTGCTGATACAGGGATTTGTGTTGAGAAAAGCCCCGCTTGCGCGGGGCTTTTTGGTTTCAGGCTTTGTCGCGTTCCAGCAGGGGCTTGAGGTAGTGGCCGGTATAGGACTGCTTCATCTCGGCGACCTGCTCCGGGGTGCCGACGGCGATGATCTGGCCACCTTTGGATCCGCCTTCCGGACCCAGGTCGACCAGCCAGTCGGCCGTCTTGATGACGTCCAGGTTATGCTCGATCACCACCACAGTATTGCCGTGGTCGCGCAGACGATGCAGCACGTCGAGCAATTGCTGGATGTCGGCAAAATGCAGGCCTGTGGTGGGTTCGTCGAGGATGTAGAGGGTTTTGCCCGTGTCGCGCTTGGACAGCTCGCGCGACAGCTTGACCCGCTGCGCCTCGCCACCGGACAGCGTGGTCGCCGACTGGCCCAGCTTGATGTAGGAAAGGCCCACGTCCATCAGCGTCTGCAATTTGCGGGCAAGCGCCGGTACGGCGTCGAAGAACTCCCGTGCTTCCTCGATGGTCATTTCGAGTGTTTCGTGGATGTTCTTGCCCTTGTACTTGATCTCCAAGGTCTCGCGGTTGTAGCGCTTGCTCTTGCAGACGTCGCACGGCACGTAGATGTCTGGCAGGAAGTGCATTTCGACCTTGATCAAGCCGTCGCCCTGGCAGGCTTCACAGCGTCCGCCCTTGACGTTGAAGGAGAATCGGCCCGGTCCATAGCCGCGTGAACGCGACTCGGGAACCCCGGCGAACAGTTCACGGATCGGCGTGAACAGCCCGGTGTAGGTGGCCGGGTTGGAGCGTGGGGTACGTCCGATCGGGCTTTGATCGATGTCCACGACCTTGTCCAGGTGCTGCAGGCCATTGATGCTGTCGTGTGCAGACGCTTCCAGCGTGGTGGCGCCATTCAGGGCGGTTGCACTGAAGGGGAACAGGGTGTTGTTGATCAGCGTCGACTTACCCGAGCCGGACACGCCGGTCACGCAGGTGAGCAGGCCGATCGGGATCTCCAGATCGACATTGCGCAAGTTGTTGCCGCGGGCGCCCTTGAGGGTCAGGGCGAGCTTCTTGTTGCGCGGTGTGCGCTTGGCAGGCACGGCAATCTTCACGCGGCCGGACAGGTACTTGCCCGTCAGTGAGTCGGGATGGTCCATGACCTCCTGTGCGGTGCCCTGGGCGACGATGTGACCACCGTGGACGCCGGCGCCTGGGCCAATATCGACCACGTAGTCGGCGAGGCGAATGGCATCTTCGTCATGCTCGACGACAATCACGGTATTACCGATGTCGCGCAGGTGCTTGAGGGTACCCAGCAGGCGGTCGTTGTCGCGTTGGTGCAGACCGATGGACGGCTCGTCGAGGATGTACATGACGCCCACCAGGCCCGCGCCGATCTGGCTGGCCAGGCGGATGCGCTGGGCCTCGCCGCCGGACAGGGTGTCGGCGCTGCGGTCCAGGGTCAGGTAGTCCAGGCCTACGTTGACGAGGAACTGCAGACGCTCGCGGATTTCCTTGAGGATCTTGTCGGCGATTTCACCCTTGCGACCGGTCAGGCTGAGGCTGCCGAAATAATCGGTGGCATCGCCGATCGGCAGACCCGTGACGGCAGGCAGGGTTTTCTCGCCCACCCATACGTGACGTGCCTCGCGGCGCAGGCGAGTGCCACGGCAGTCGGGGCAAGGCTGGGTGCTGAGGAATTTGGCGAGCTCTTCACGCACGCTGGCCGATTCGGTTTCGCGGTAGCGGCGCTCGAGGTTGGGCACGATGCCCTCGAAGGGGTGCGAACGCTTGACGATATCGCCCCGGTCATTCAGGTAGCGGAAGTCGACATTGTGGGTGCCGCTGCCGGTGAGAATGACTTTCTGCTGGTCGGCTGGCAGTTCATTGAACGGCACGTCCAGGCTGAACTGGTAATGGCTGGCGAGCGAGCCGAGCATCTGGAAGTAATAGACGTTGCGCCTGTCCCAGCCGCGGATCGCGCCCTCGGCCAGGGTCAGCTCGCCGTTTACCAGACGCTTGTTGTCGAAGAACTGCTTCACGCCCAGGCCATCGCAGGTCGGGCAGGCACCGGCCGGGTTGTTGAAGGAGAACAGCTTGGGTTCCAGCTCGCTGATCGCATGTCCGCAGATCGGGCAGGCGAAACGTGCGGAGAAGATGATCTCTTCGAACGCGTCGTCATCCATCGAGGCGACCAGAGCGATGCCATCGGCCAGCTTCAGGGCGGTTTCGAACGATTCGGCCAGACGTTGCTGCAAGTCGGAACGGACCTTGAAGCGGTCCACGACGACTTCGATGGTGTGCTTCTTCTGCTTGTCGAGCTTGGGCAGTTCGTCCATCTCGTAAAGCTTGCCGTTGATGCGTGCGCGGACGAAGCCTTGGGCGCGCAGCTCTTCGAAAATGGCCAGGTGTTCGCCCTTGCGCTCACGGATGACCGGGGCCAGCAGCATCAGCCGTGCGCCCTCGGGCTGGGCCAGGACCAGGTCGACCATCTGGCTGACGGTCTGGGCTTCCAGCGGGATGTCGTGATCCGGGCAGCGCGGCGTCCCTACGCGGGCGTAGAGCAGGCGCAGGTAGTCGTAGATCTCGGTGATGGTGCCGACGGTGGAGCGGGGGTTGTGCGACGTCGACTTCTGTTCGATGGAAATGGCCGGCGACAGACCTTCGATGGTGTCGACGTCGGGCTTTTCCATCATCGACAGGAACTGCCGGGCATAGGCCGACAGCGATTCGACGTAGCGGCGTTGGCCTTCGGCGTAGAGGGTGTCGAAAGCCAGGGAGGATTTGCCTGAACCCGACAGCCCGGTGATGACGATCAGTTTGTCACGGGGCAGGGTCAGGTCGATGTTTTTCAAATTGTGGGTTCGAGCCCCACGTACCAGAATCTTGTCCAAGGCGGCCTCGCGCGGCGGGCGTAAACAGTTGAGTATACGGGGCTTGTCAATGGCACCGCACGGTGCGTGCGCGCAAAGATGAAGAAGGCGCGTCATAGCGTCGCCATCTGTGCCGTTAATGGGTGGGACTGGTAGAATCGTCACCGGTTCACACGAGGTTTATCCATGCACGATCCCCACAGCGAACGCATGAGCAGCGGTGAAACCCGCGCAGCCAGCGGGTTGGCCCTGGTGTTCGCTTTCCGCATGCTGGGCATGTTCATGGTCTTGCCGGTACTGGCGACCTATGGCATGGACCTGGCAGGTGCCACCCCGGCCTTGATCGGTCTGGCGATCGGCGCCTATGGCTTGACTCAAGCCTTTCTGCAAATCCCTTTCGGCGTTATTTCCGACCGCATCGGCCGTCGCCCGGTGATCTACGGCGGCTTGGTGATCTTCGCCATCGGCAGCGTGGTCGCGGCCCAGGCCGATTCCATCTGGGGGGTGATCGCCGGACGCATCCTGCAGGGTGCCGGCGCGATATCGGCGGCGGTCATGGCTCTGCTCTCGGACCTGACTCGCGAGCAGAACCGCACCAAGGCGATGGCCATGATTGGCATGAGCATCGGTGTGTCCTTCGCCGTGGCGATGGTGGTCGGGCCGCTGCTGACCCGCGCCTTCGGCCTGCATGGGCTGTTCCTGGCGACCGGTGTGCTGGCTCTGGTTGGCATCGCGCTGGTGGCCTTCGTCGTGCCCAAGGCAACGGCCCATACTCGGCATCGCGAGTCCGGCGTGGCCCGGGGCGAGATGCTGGCCACGCTCAAGCACCCCGATCTGCTGCGCCTGGACTTGGGCATCTTCGTCCTCCACTCGATCCTGATGGCCAGCTTCGTCGCCTTGCCGCTGGCGCTGGTGGAGCGCGCCGGGTTGCCCAAGGAGCAGCATTGGTGGGTTTACCTGACGGCGCTGGTCGTATCTTTTTTCGCAATGATTCCGTTCATCATCTACGGCGAAAAGAAGCGCAAGATGAAGCGTGTTCTGCTGGGCGCGGTGGCAACCCTGATGCTGGTGGAGCTGTTCTTCTGGGCGTTCGGCGACGGTCTCAAGGCGCTGGTGATCGGTACGGTGGTGTTCTTCACCGCGTTCAACCTGCTTGAGGCGTCGCTGCCTTCGTTGATCAGCAAGGTTTCGCCGGCCGGTGGCAAGGGGACGGCCATGGGGGTGTATTCCACTAGTCAATTCCTGGGGTCGGCCATGGGCGGCATCCTGGGTGGCTGGCTGTTCCAGCACGGTGGCCTGGGTGTGGTCTTCATCGGATGCGCGGCGCTGTGCGCCCTGTGGCTGGCCATAGCTGTTACTATGCGCGAACCACCCTACGTGACCAGTCTGCGCTTGCCGCTTTCGCCCCAAGCGATGCGCGAGACGGGATTGGCCGAGCGGTTGAAAACCGTGCCCGGTGTAACAGATGCGGTGGTGGTGGCCGAAGAGGCCGCCATCTATATCAAATTGGACAAAGAAATTTTGGATCGCACCGCCCTCGAGCGCCTGGTCAACCCAGCGCCGACTGCGTGCGAAGCCTAGGAGAACGATATGGCCCGTGGGGTTAACAAAGTCATTTTGGTCGGCACCTGTGGTCAGGATCCGGAAGTTCGCTACCTGCCCAACGGCAACGCGGTCACCAACCTGAGCCTGGCCACCAGCGAGCAGTGGACCGACAAGCAGAGCGGCCAGAAGGTCGAGCGCACCGAATGGCACCGTGTGTCGATGTTCGGCAAGGTCGCGGAGATCGCCGGTGAGTACCTGCGCAAAGGCTCGCAGGTGTACATCGAAGGCAAGCTGCAGACCCGCGAGTGGGAAAAGGACGGTATCAAGCGGTACACCACCGAGATCATCGTCGACATGCAGGGCACCATGCAGCTGCTGGGCGGCCGTCCGCAGAACAATGACCAGCAGGGCGGCGGTGGCAACAACTACCAGCAGTCGGCACCGGCCCCACGCCAGCAGGCGCCGCGTCCACAGCAGTCGGCACCGCAGCAGCGTTCGGCTCCGCCTGCCCAGCAGCAGCCGGCGCAGCAACCGGCTCCGGACTTTGACAGCTTTGATGATGATATTCCGTTCTAAGCTGCCCGCTTGAACCGAAAAAGCCCCGCTGCCATCCGGCAGCGGGGCTTTTTGTTGCTCGCCAAAAAGCAGGCGAGGTCGCGGCTTGCAATCAGCCTTCGCAGCCTGATTTGGCGTCAGTTTTTCAGCTGTTTTTGCAGCGGCAAAATATAAATGTATGCATCGCGTATTCTCTTGCCGCGGCAATGTCGCTTCACTAAGCTTTTTCGAAACTTCGCGTCCTGTTGCCCACGTGCTGTCGCTTACAGCGCATTGCCTGCAGCCGATACACCCCTTCGAACGGAATCATTCCATGGCATCAGGTCATCGCTTTCATGCGCTCGACAGTCTTCGCGGCATCTGCGCATTGGCGGTGGTGTTGTACCACCTGCATGTGGTGGGCAGCCTGACCGAACTGGCGTTCTTTCGCAGTGCCGATCTGTTCGTCGACTTTTTCTTCGTGCTCAGCGGGTTCGTGATCACTCATGCCTATGGTGCGCGGCACGATCTGGACCTGCGGCGGTTCTTCATTCTGCGTACGTTTCGGCTGGCGCCACTGCATGTGTGCCTGCTGGGAGTGTTCATCGTCTTCGAGTTCGTGAAGTGGGGCGCGGCGCAGCAGGGGGTCACCTTCAACAAGGAGCCGTTCACCGGCATGTATGCGCCTTCGCAGATCCTGCCAAACCTGTTGCTGATCCAGGCATGGACGCCGTTGACCGAGAACATGTCGTTCAACTACCCCTCCTGGAGCATCAGCATCGAGTACTACATGTATCTGATTTTCGCCGCGGTGGTGCTGTGCACATCGGCGCGGCGGGTGCTGGTGTGGGCGGGAATCGTCATCGTCGCCGTGGCGATGCTGTACAGCGGGTCGGGGCCGTTTACCGCGCTGGCCTACAAGGGGCTGACCTGCTTCTTCGCTGGTGCCTTGTGCTACAAGGTGTTCGAAGCGCTGCGCCAACGGGTGCAGCTGGGGTTTGGCGTGGCATCGCTGCTGGAAATGCTGGCGGGCGCTTTGATTGTGTGGACCTTGAGCAGCGACAGCCCGAACAAGGCCGTGCTGGCCAGCGGGCTGTTCTGCGTGACGGTGACCTTGTATGCGTTCGATGCCGGCATTGTTTCCAGCCTGCTCAGGGCGCGTCTGTTCGAGTTGCTGGGGCGGCTGTCGTACTCGATCTACCTGACCCATGTGATCATTTTGAGTGTGTTGATCCTGCTGTTCATGGTGCTGGAGAAGAAGACCGGATTGCCGCTGGCGCCAGTGTTCGGAGATTTCCGTTACCTGGACAGCGGTTATCCGTGGCTCAACAACCTGCTCGTGGGCCTGGTATTGCTGGCCGTGATCGGAATTTCCTTCGTCACCTACCACCTGATCGAGGTCAACGGACAGAAGTGGGGGCGTCGTTTACTGGGGCAGCGATTGCCTGCGCAGGCCGTGCCGGGCTGAGGCTGCGGCGCTGCCACGAACCCCTCTTTTTGATAGCGCGTGACGTCAGCGTCAGAAAAACGCAAAATGGCTGTTCGATTCGAGTGCGGGCGAAGGTTTGATCGTCGACCACGCGCCTGCGGTTAATCTGAACTGTCAATTTGAACGGACCTGCTGACTCTATGCGAATGCGCCTTATGCTGTTGGGCGGTGGGAATGCCCTGGGGCATGCGCTGATTCGCCTTGGAGCGGAAGAGGGCATCGGCTTCCTGGCTCCACGTCCACCGGACGCTGGTTGGGATGCGGCCAGCCTCACCGACCTGCTCGATGAAACCCGCCCCGATGCGCTGATCAACCTGGCGTACTACTTCGACTGGTTTCAGGCCGATGCCGTGAGTCAGGCGCGCCTGGACCAGCAGGAGCTCGCGGTGGAGCGTCTGGCCGAGCGATGCCAGGAGCATCAGATCGTGCTGTTGCAGCCTTCCAGCTATCGTGTGTTCGATGGCTCGCGGGCCACTGCCTATAGCGAAAAGGACGAGCCGGTGCCTCTGGGCCTGCGCGGTCAGGCACTGTGGCGAATCGAGCAGAGTGTGCGTGCGGCCTGCCCGCGGCATGTGCTGTTGCGTTTCGGCTGGCTGCTGGACGACAGCGCCGACGGCGTACTGGGCCGGTACCTGCGGCGTGCCGAGTTGCCGCAACCCTTGCCTCTGGCCGATGACCGACGCGGCAATCCGACCCCCGTGGACGATGCTGCACGGGTGATCCTCTCGGTGCTCAAGCAGCTGGACTGTGAAGCGCCGCTGTGGGGCACCTACCACTACGCCGGCAACGAGGCGACCACCGCCCTGGCCCTGGGCCAGGCGATCATCAGCGAAGCCAAGACGATGCATTCGCTGGCGATCGATGCGCCCACCGCGCAGGCCCACGCCGCGCGACCCGATGCAGGGGAAGAACCGCAACACGCGGTACTGGCCTGCAAGAAAATTTTGCACACTTTCGGCATCAAGCCGCGCGCCTGGCGTTCGGGGTTGCCGAGCCTTCTGGACAGATACTATCGACATGGTTGATACACCCATTCTGATCACCGGCGGCGCCGGCTTCATTGGCTCCCACCTGGTCGACGCGTTGTTGGCCGCCGGTCACTCGGTGCGAGTGCTCGATGACTTGTCCACAGGCAAACGCAGCAACCTGCCGATGGAAAACCCCCGGCTGGAACTGATCGAGGGCGATGTCGCCGACGCCGCGCTGATGACCCAGGTGGTGCGCGGCTGCAAGGCGGTGGTGCACCTGGCGGCGGTCGCTTCGGTGCAGGCCTCGGTGGACGATCCGGTGAAAACCCATCAGAGCAACTTCATCGGCACCTTGAACCTGTGCGAGGCCATGCGCCTGGCAGGAGTCAAGCGTGTGCTGTTCGCTTCCAGCGCCGCGGTGTATGGCAACAATGGCGAGGGCGAAGCGGTTGGCGAAGACACCACCAAGGCACCCCTGACGCCCTATGCCTCGGACAAGCTGGCCAGTGAGTACTACCTGGACTTCTACCGTCGCGAGCATGGGCTGGAGCCGGTGGTGTTTCGCTTCTTCAATATCTACGGGCCGCGGCAGGATCCTTCCTCGCCGTACTCGGGCGTCATCAGTATCTTCAGCGAGCGGGCGCAGCGCGGGCAACCGATCAGCCTGTTCGGCGATGGCGAGCAGACCCGCGATTTCTTCTATGTGGGCGATCTGGTGACCTTGCTGATGCAGGGGTTGCAGCAGCCGACCGTGCAAGCGGGGCCGGTGAACGTCGGGCTGAATCAGGCGACTTCATTGAATCAACTGCTGGCGGGGCTGGGGGCTGTGCTGGGTGGTTTGCCGGCGGTGAGCCATGGGCCGGCGAGGGGGGGCGATATCCGTCATTCGCGGGCCGACAATACCCGACTGCTGGAACGCTTCGAGCTGGGGCCGGTGACCCCACTGGAAGAAGGGCTGCGGCGCTTGCTCGGGTTGTAGGCTTTTCACTTTCACGTGCCAGCCCACGCCCGCAACGGGCGAAGGGCGGGCGACGGCAAGCGCGTCTAGAACTTGTAGCCTACACCGACCATGTACACCCACGGGTCGACTTCCAGGTCGACGTTGGTGCGGCCTACGCCCAGCGCGGTAGGGCCGTCGACGCTGGCCTTGGTGTCGATGTCGACGTACCAGACCGACGCGTTGACCATCATGTGCTCGCTGAGCATGTAGTCGAACCCCAGTTGCCCGGCGAAGCCCACCGAATCCTGAATCTTCAGGTTGTTGAAGCCTTGCTGCTTGCGCGCGCCGCTCAGGTCTTCGTCGTAGAACAGGGTGTAGTTGATGCCCACGCCCGCGTACGGCTGGAAGCGTGAGGTTGGTGCCAGTGGGTAGTACTGCAGGGACAGGGTGGGAGGCAGTTGCTTGACGTCCGCCAGTTTCCCGTCCAGCCCGGCGATGCCGGTGGCAGCGCTGACTCCGCGTACGCCCACGGTGTGCTGGAAGGGCGTGGCTGCCAGCAGCTCGATGCCGACGTGGTCGGTGAGCATGTAGGCGAAGGCCAGGCCCAGTTGGGTGTCGCTGTCCAGGGTGGCCTTGGTGCCCGCGACTTTGGCGCCGTCCAGCTTGAGCTGCCCGCTGTCCTCATTGGGGGCGGTGGTGGCGGCGCCGGCACGGATGATCAGATCGCCGGCCTGGTGTGCCTGGGCCAGGGGAGTTGCCAGTGCCATGGCAATCAGTGAGGCGCCGAGCAAGGACTTGTTCATGGGAGCTCCATTGGGCAGTGCGAAGGAAATTCGCCCAATGGTAGTCAGTGCATCGGCTCGGTTTTTTGATCTGGCTCAATAAAAGGCCAATGGCTCAGTCCGGCAGCTCGTAGGGGTAGATCTTCGCAGCAGCCATCTGGTAGCCGGCCTGCGCCAGCTCGCTGGTGCTGGCCTTGACCTGCATCGGCCCTTCGATCCAGTAAGGCTGGTAGAGCTCTTCGACCTTCACCCCGACGGCGCTGGTCACATGCACGATCTGGTTCGACGGCGGGGGCGGCACATGGATGCAGGCGCCGAAGTAGGGCACCAGTAGAAACTCGGTGGTCCGTCCCGACTCGTTGACCTCCAGCGGCACGATGTAGCCGGGGATGCGCAGCTGCTGACCGTCCAGTGCCTGGACCACCGGTGCGTCCGGCGCCTGCTGATGGGCGGCGGGGCCGGCTTCGGCCAGCGCGGTGCCCATCTGCGCCAGGTCGTGCATAGGTGTCATCTGCGGCACCAGCTTGGGCGCATCCGGCGGGATCAGTGCCTCCCAGCTGACTTCCTTGAGCTCGGCCGCAGACAGCGACAGGCTGGTCAGCAGCAACAGCGCCATTACCGCGTGCAACATAGGTTGAATCCTCACAGGTGGATCGACAGGCCGTCGGCCAGGGATTGCCGGTAGGCGCGCCAGGCCGGTATCGCGCCCATGACCACGGCGGCTGCGAGGATAATGCCCAGCAACGACCACTCATAGGCACTGGGCAGGCTCAAGGGCAGATACAAGCCGTAGTTGGATTGCACGTAGCCTTGGGCGCAGGCAATGCTCAGGTACAACAATGCCATGCCGGCCAGGATCCCGACCAGCGCCAGGGCGAAGGCTTCGAGAATCAGCAAGCCGGCGATGTGCCAGGGACGGGCGCCGACCGAGCGCAGAATGGCCATCTCGCGGCGGCGCTCGTTGAGGCTGGTGACGATCGCCGTGAGCATGCCGATCAGACCGGTGAGCACGACGAACACCGAAATGACGAACAAGGCCTGTTCCGCGGTGCCCATCAGGCTCCACAGCTCTTGCAGGGCGACGCCGGGAAGAATCGCCATCAGGGGTTCGCCGCGAAAGTCGTTGATGTCGCGTTGCAGGGCGAAGGTGGCGATCTTGCTGTTGAGGCCGACCATGAAGGCGGTGATGGCGCTGGGTGTCAGGTCCATGTTGCGCGCCTGGTCGGCGCTGATTCGCCCGGCGCCGCGGGCCGGTACGCCGTTTTTCCAGTCGATGTGGATGGCTTCCATGCCGCCCAGGCTGATGTGCAGCGTGCGATCGACCGGCGTGCCGGTGCGCGCCAGGATGCCGACGACGGTGAATGGTTTGTCGTCGTGCTTGACCAGGCTGATGGCCGCCACGCCGTGGGCCAGTACCAGTTTGTCGCCAAGTTTGTAGTGCAAGGCGTCGGCTACCTCCGCGCCGAGCACGACTTCGAAAGGATCGGTCTGGAAGGCGCGGCCCTGGGCCAGTTGCAGGGACTGGTGACGGCCGTACTGATAGTGCTCGAAATAACTCTGGTTGGTGCCCATGACCCGGTAGCCGCGGTGGGAGTCACCCAGCGAGATGGGGATGGCCCATTTGACCTGCGGGTTGCTGGCGTAATGCTCGAAGCTGTCCCAGCGGATGTTGTTGGTGGCGTTGCCGATGCGAAACACCGAGTAGAGCAGCAGATTCACCGAGCCGGAGCGGGCGCCGACGATCAGGTCGGTACCGCTGACGGTGCTGGCGAAGCTGGCGCGGGCTTCGTGGCGCACACGTTCCACAGCCAGCAGCAGGCACACCGACAGGGCAATGGCGAAGGCGGTCAGAAATGCGGTGAAGCGGCGATTGGCCAGGCTGGCCAGGGCAAGACGAAGCAGGTACATCAAGATACCTCGGATGAGGCAGGGCGCGCTGCGCGATTGAGCTCGGCCAGGGATAGATGACGGTCGAACAAGGGGGCCAGGCTTTGATCGTGACTGACGAACAGCAGGCTCGAGCCCGCTGCGCGGCATTCGGCGAACAGCAGTTGGATGAAGGCTTCGCGGGCATCGCTGTCCAGGGCCGAAGTCGGCTCGTCGGCGATCACCAGTTCGGGCTGGCCGATCAGCGCGCGTGCGGCGGCGACCCTTTGCTGCTGACCGATGGACAGGGTGTCGGCGCGACGCTGGAGCAGGTCCGGGTCGCGCAGTCCCAGATGGGCCAGCAGTTGGGTAGCCGCCTGGGCGACACTGCCATGGCGCTGCCCGGCACGATCGGCGCGGCGTCGGGAGAAGCGGCAGGGCAGTTCCACGTTCTCGCGCACCGACAGGAACGGCAGCAGGTTGAATTGCTGGAAGATGTAGCCGGTGTGCTCGACGCGAAACCGATCACGGGCGGCGAAGCTCAGCTCGCTCAGGTTCTGGCCGAGCAGGTGGACGCTGCCGTGTTGCGGGCTGTGCACGCCACCGAGCAAGCCGAGCAGGGTGGTTTTGCCACTGCCGCTGGGGCCTTTGAGAAAGAGGGTTTCCCCACGCTCCAGGCGGAACGCGGGGATATCCAGCAACATCGCTTGGCCGGGCCAGGCAAAGCCCAGTTCGGCCAGCTCGATCAATGCATCGCTCATGGGTCAGAATTTCAGGCTGCTTTGCGTGGGAGTGAGGTCCGTGCCCTGTTGGCCGGACGGACCGATCAGTTGTAACTGAATTTTCTGGGTGGCGGGGAAGGTGCTGAACAGGCGAGCCAGGTCCAGGTGGTCGAGGGCCTTCGGCGACGCGCAGGTGAAATGGTAGTGGGCGTGAATCTCGCTGTGCTCGTGATGGTGCTCATCGCCTTGCTTGGCTTCGGTGGCGCCATGCTCGTGATCCGGCTTGTCGCCGAACAGCGGGCTTTCCAGTTCCTGGTCGGTGACCTTGCAGCCCGCTGCGGCGGGCAGGCTGAACAGCGCCAGGGGTTGCTCCAGGGTCTTGCGGGCTGCGGCGACCTTGGCTTTGTCGGCATCGCTGCTGGCGGCGTGTTCGAAACCCACCAGGTTCATGGCCGGGCTTTGCAGCTCCAGTTCCAGCGTCTGGCCATCCAGCGCAGCGTCGAGGCGGGCCACGCCATGTTCATGGGCGCCGAGGCTGCCGTGCTCATGTTCATGCTCGTGATCGTGATCGTGGCCCTCCTCGTGGGCATGGGCGACGAGGGGCAGAAGGGCAAAGGGCAGGGCAAGCATGAGACGGCGCATAAGGGAATCTCGTGAGCGGTATGGAAACGCAATGTTATAACAAATTTATATTTTGTGGCCATGCTTGGGGAAAGATTCATGTTCGCTTCAGGCAGTGGGCGCGGACGGCGTGATGTCGAAGGCGGGATTGCTTCACCGGCGGGGCGCTGCTACAACGAGGCCTCGTTATGAAAGGGCATCCGCATGATCAGAATCAAAGGCACCGTCGGCAATCTGCCGGTGGACCTGGCCATAGAAATGGACGCCCAAGACTGGGCGCACCTCACCGGCCCATTGGCGACGGCCGCCGAAGCTGCGCCGACGTCGGCAGCGGCGCCCGCGCCGGGCAAGGGCAAGGCGCAGGACGACGGCGTCTGGCGCAGCGTGCTGTTGCTGCTGGAGCAGGCAGGGCGTATCGAGGGTCCGGCGTTGCTGGATCAGGTCCAGGGGTTGGTGGGTGACGTGGCGGCCGGCAAGCGGATGCTGGTGCGCTTGCGCCATTGCCCGCAGGTAAAGGTGGAAGCCGGCGCGGATGCGCCGGTCTATTGCTGGGTCGGCTAGCGGGAGGGACCGCTCGCCTGGCAGGCCCCTGCTCACCCCATCAGTACAGGGCGGCGAACAACTTGCGGCGGTAGGTGGTCACCAGTGGGTGATCGTTGCCGAGCAATTCGAACACTTGCAGCAAGGTCTTGTGCGGCAGCCCTTCGCTGTAGCTGCGATTGCGCATGAACAGCTGGAGCAAGCCATCGAGGGCGGCTTCGTAATGCTGGCGCGACAGCTGCTGGATGCACAACTGGTACGCCGCTTCGTCGTCGCCCGCGTCGCGACCCAGGCGGGCCTTGAGATCGGCGACGTCAGGCAGGGCCTTCGCCTGGCGCAGGAATGTCAGCTGCGCCTTGGCACCGGCCAGCGCAGCCTTGTGCTCGTCGCCGCTGACGGCGTCGAGCACCTGCTGCGCTTCTTCCAGCTCGCCGCGTTCGGCCAGGCAGCGGGCGAACAGGATCAACGCCCCAGGGTTGGCATTGTCTTCGGCCAGCAGCCCCTTCAAGGTCTGCTCGGCTTCGCCGAAACGGCTCTCGCTGAACAGCGCCTGCGCCAGTTCCAGCGGATCGGCTGCTGGCGGTGGCGGCATCTGCACATGGGGTTCGAGCAGCGCACGAATGGTCGATTCAGGCTGGGCGCCTGCGAAACCATCCACCGGCTGACCATCCTTGAACAGCACCACGGTAGGCAGGCTGCGAATGCCGAAGCGGCCGACGATGTCGGGTTCGGCGTCGCAGTCGACCTTGGCCAGAACCAATTCGCCGGCATAGCTTTCGGCGATCTGTTGCAGCAAGGGCATCAGCACCTTGCAGGGGGCGCACCACTCGGCCCAGAAATCCACCAGCACGGGCTTGATGTAGGAATTCTGGATGACGGCCTGATCGAAATCGGCAGTGGTCACGTCGAAGATGTAGGGGGTTTCTTGACTCATGTGAATCTCGAGGATCAGCGGTTCGGTGGACTATAAGGGGTTAGAATCAGGCCCACCACCGCCGCTCGGATGGCCAGGTGGCGGGCGCTGTCAGGCCGTTTCAGGGGGCTTTGATCATTTCCAGGTTGCCCAGCAGTTGGGTGGTCGGTTGGCTGATCTGCACCGCAGGCAGGTGCAGGATCAACTGACCCGACTGACTGGCACGGGCGCGCAACTCGACCCGCAAGCCTGCCGGGAAAGCCTCGGCGGCAAAGCGCAGCTGAAAGGGCAGTGGCTGATTGGTACCACGTTGCTTGGCGCTGGCCAGCAGCTTTTGCGGGCGGCCCTTCGAATCGATCACCAGCAAGGCCATTTCGACTTCGGCACCGGCAGGCACCCCGAGCAGGTTGCCGCTGAGTTGACGTTGGTAGGCGGGCAACGGGCCGAGTTCGACGGGGGCCTTGATGACCGGCACAGGCGCCGCTGCGGGCGGTGTGGCGCTGGCCGCGGGCTTGGGCGCATCACTGCTGCAGGCGGCGAGCAGGCTGAAAAGGGCGAGCAGAACGAGCGACTTGGACGGCATTTCGAGATCCAACAAAAGTAGATCCGTCTGTATACCGCAAAGGCTCGGGCTTGTCTTGCCAGTGGGATGCGCTACCATGGCCCTCCCTTTTTTTGTTGCCTGCCACCATGCACTGTCCCTTCTGCGGTGCCAACGACACCAAGGTCATCGATTCACGCCTGGTCGCCGAGGGCGAGCAAGTTCGCCGGCGCCGTGAGTGCCTGGCCTGTGGTGAGCGTTTCACCACCTTCGAAACCGCCGAACTGGTGCTGCCACGGCTGATCAAGCAAGACGGCAGCCGCCAGCCCTTCGACGAGGAAAAGCTGCGCGCCGGCATGCAGCGGGCCCTGGAAAAACGCCCGGTCAGCGTCGAGCGTCTTGAAGCGGCGTTGGTGCACATCAAGCATCAGTTGCGCGCCACGGGCGAGCGTGAGGTCAAGTCGCTGGTCGTGGGCGAGTGGGTCATGACCGAGCTGCAGAAGCTCGATGAAGTGGCCTACATCCGCTTCGCTTCGGTCTACCGGCGCTTCCAGGATCTGGACGAATTCCGTGAGGAAATCGACCGCCTGGCCCGCGAACCGGCCAAGGAGTGACCTGCATGTCCGACCTGGCAGCCAACGACGCCCGGCACATGGCCCGTGCCCTGGAACTGGCTCGCAAGGGGGTGTATTCCACCCACCCCAATCCGCGCGTGGGTTGCGTGATCGTGCGGGACGGCGAAACGGTCGGCGAAGGCTGGCATGTCCAGGCCGGAGGCCCCCATGCCGAGGTGCATGCACTGCGCCAGGCCGGTGATCGCGCCCGCGGTGCCACGGCCTATGTAACGTTGGAGCCGTGCAGCCACCATGGACGTACACCGCCGTGCGCCGACGCCTTGGTTGCGGGGGGCGTGGCACGGGTAGTGGTGGCGATGCAGGACCCCAATCCGCAGGTGGCCGGGCAGGGCCTGGAGCGTTTGCGGCAAGCGGGCATCGCCGTCACCTGTCCGTTGCTCGCGACCGAGGCGCGTGCGCTGAACCCCGGTTTTCTCAAGCGCATGGAGCACGGCCAGCCTTACATCCGGGTGAAACTGGCCATGAGCCTGGACGGGCGCACGGCCATGGCCAGCGGCGAGAGTCAATGGATCACCGGGCCCGCTGCGCGCTCGGCAGTGCAGCGCCTGCGGGCGCAATCAAGTGCCGTGCTGACCGGCGCCGACAGTGTGATCGCCGACGGCGCCCGCATGACCGTACGCGCCGCCGAGCTGGGGCTGGATGCCGAGACCGTCGAACTGGCCACCCGCCGCATCCCGTTGCGCATCCTGATCGACGGTCGCCTGCGGGTGCCGCTGGATGCACCGTTCTTCCAGGCAGGGCCCGCGCTGGTGGTGACCTGCGCAGACGCGGCAGCGCATCCGCAATACGCCCAAGGCGGCCATGAGTTGCTGAGCTTGCGTGGTGACGACGGGCGGGTCGATCTGCTGAAGTTGTCCATCGAGCTGGCACGGCGAGGCATCAATGAAGTGCTGGTGGAAGCCGGGGCGAGTCTGGCCGGAGCCTTCGCGAAGCAGGGCCTGGTGGATGAATACCAGTTGTTCATCGCCGCCAAGTTCATGGGGTCCACGGCGCGACCGTTGCTCGACTGGCCGCTGGAGCGCATGAGCGAAGCGGCGCCTTTGCAGATCATCGAAATGACCGCGGTGGGCGACGACTGGCGGGTGATCGCCGTCCCGGCCCCGAACCCCGCGCCACAGCCCGCTACGGTGCCGACAAAGCGCGTATAATTTTCGGCTTGCGCCTGGCGCCAGCCCAGTTCTGGAGGAGAACTCATGTTCACCGGTATCATCGAATCCATCGGCAGCATCCGTGCGTTGACCCCCAAGGGCGGTGACGTGCGCGTCCACGTGGACACCGGCAAGCTCGACCTGGGTGACGTCAAACTGGGTGACAGCATCGCCATCAATGGCGTTTGCCTCACGGCCGTCGAACTGCCAGGCCATGGTTTCGTTGCCGACGTCAGCCGCGAAACCCTGGACTGCACCGCCTTCCACCAGCTCAAGAACGGCAGCCGGGTCAACCTGGAAAAGGCCCTGACCCCCACCACGCGTCTGGGTGGGCACTTGGTCAGCGGCCATGTCGACGGTGTCGGCGAAGTGGTTTCGCGGCAGGAAAATGCCCGTGCCGTGGAATTCCGCATCCGCGCGCCCAAGGAACTGGCCAAGTACATCGCCCACAAGGGTTCGATCACCGTCGATGGCACCAGCCTGACCGTGAACGCCGTGGACGGCGCCGAGTTCGAGTTGACGATCATTCCGCACACGCTGAGCGAAACCATCATGGACGACTACCGTCCCGGTCGCCTGGTCAACCTCGAGGTCGATCTGCTGGCGCGCTACCTGGAGCGACTGCTGCTGGGCGACAAGGCCAGCGAGTCGAGTCATGGCGGGATCAGCGAAAGCTTTCTGGCCGCCAACGGCTACCTGAAATCCTGAACAGTCTGCTGTTCTGAACACAAGGGGGTGCCGCGTGGCGCTCAACACGATCGAGGAACTGGTGGAAGACATCCGCCAGGGCAAGATGGTCATCCTGATGGATGACGAAGACCGCGAAAACGAAGGCGACCTGATCATGGCCGCCGAATGCTGCAAGGCCGAGCACATCAACTTCATGGCCCGCCATGCGCGCGGCCTGATCTGCATGCCAATGACCCGCGAGCGCTGCGAGACGCTCAAGCTGCCGCTGATGGCACCGCGCAATGGGTCGGGCTTTGGTACCAAGTTCACCGTGTCCATCGAAGCGGCCACCGGCGTCACCACGGGCATCTCTGCCGCCGACCGCGCACGCACGGTTCAGGCTGCGGCCGCTCGCGAGGCCCGCGCCGAAGACATCGTCAGCCCCGGGCACATCTTTCCGCTGATGGCGCAGGCGGGTGGCACCTTGGCTCGCGCCGGTCATACCGAAGCGGCCTGCGACCTGGCGCGCATGGCGGGCTTCGAGCCGGCCGGGGTGATCTGCGAGGTGATGAACGACGATGGCACCATGTCGCGTCGCGCCGAACTGGAAGTGTTCGCCGCCGAGCATGACATCAAGATCGGCACCATCGCCGATCTGATCCATTACCGAATGATCCATGAACGTACCGTTCAGCGGATTGCCGAGCAGCCGCTGGACAGTGAGCTGGGCCAGTTCAACCTGGTGACCTACCGCGATTCCGTGGAAGGCGACGTGCACATGGCGCTGACCCTGGGCACCGTGCTGGCGGACCAGCCGACCCTGGTGCGGGTGCACAACATGGACCCGTTGCGCGACCTGCTGATGGTCAAGCAGCCTGGCCGCTGGAGCCTGCGGGCCGCGATGAGCGCGGTGGCCGAGGCCGGCAGCGGCGTGGTGCTGCTGCTCGGTCATCAGCAGGACGGTGATGTGTTGTTGGCGCACCTGCGCGAAAGCGCCGGGCAGGCCACGGCAAAAACACCGACCACCTACAGCATCGTCGGCGCCGGTTCACAGATCCTGCGGGACCTGGGCGTGCGCAAGATGCGCCTGCTCAGTTCGCCGATGAAGTTCAATGCGATATCCGGATTCGATCTGGAAGTTGTAGAATACGTGCCCTCCGAATAAAGACAGGCTGCAAGGTTCGCAGCAGTGCCGCCCAGATGGCGGTGTGCTCGAACCGCAGCGTCGATATTCGTGATCCATTATCCGCAGAGGCCGCCCACCGGCGGCCTGGCTCTTTAAGATGAGACAGACCCGAATGACCCTGAAGACCATCGAAGGTACCTTCATCGCCCCCAAAGGTCGCTACGCCCTGGTGGTTGGCCGCTTCAACAGCTTCGTCGTCGAAAGCCTGGTGAGCGGTGCCATCGATGCCCTGGTTCGCCACGGCGTCAGCGAAAGCGACATCACCATCATTCGCGCCCCCGGTGCGTTCGAGATTCCGCTGGTCGCACAGAAAGTCGCCCAGCAAAGCGAATACGCCGCGATCATCGCCCTGGGTGCGGTCATTCGGGGCGGTACGCCGCACTTCGAATACGTCGCCGGTGAATGCACCAAGGGCCTGTCCCAGGTGTCGATGGAGTTCGGCGTGCCGGTCGCCTTCGGCGTACTGACCGTGGACACCATCGAGCAGGCCATCGAGCGTTCCGGCACCAAGGCCGGCAACAAGGGCGCTGAAGCCGCGCTTTCGGCTCTGGAAATGGTCAGCCTGCTGGCGCAGTTGGAGGCCAAGTGATCAACGACGAAAGCGATCGCTTCAATCCGCGCGATCCCAAGCCTGCAGACTCCGGCAAGCCTTCGCGCAGCGCCAAGCGTCGCGAAGCCCGCCAGTTGGCGACCCAGGCCCTGTACCAGTGGCACATGGCCAAGCACTCGTTGAACGAGATCGAAGCGCAGTTTCGCGTCGACAACGACTTCAGCGACATAGATGGCGCCTACTTCCGCGAAATCCTGCACGGTGTGCCGGCCAGCCGCGATGAAATCGACAGCGCGCTGGCGCCCTGCCTGGACATCACCATCGAGGAGCTCGATCCGGTCGAGTTGGCCGTGCTGCGCCTGTCCACCTGGGAGCTGCTCAAGCGTGTCGACGTGCCGTACCGCGTGGTCATCAACGAAGGCATTGAGCTGGCCAAGGTGTTCGGTTCCACCGACGGCCACAAGTTCGTCAACGGTGTACTCGACAAGCTGGCGCCGAGCCTGCGTGGCCCGGAAGTAGCAGCGCACAAGCGCTGATCGCGGACATGCAGCCCATGGGCGAGTTCGAGCTGATCCGATACTATTTCGCCGCGGCGTCCTGTGCGCGGGCCGGCGAGGGTGTCGCCCTTGGCATCGGCGACGACTGCGCCTTGCTGGCACTGCCGCCGGGTGAACAGATGGCGGTTTCTACCGACACCTTGGTGGCGGGCGTGCATTTTCCCGACGGTGCCGATCCATTCCTGCTGGGCCAGCGCGCCCTGGCCGTTGCGGCCAGCGACCTGGCCGCCATGGGCGCCAGCCCCCTGGGCTTTACCCTGGCCCTGACCTTGCCCAGCGTTTCGGCGCAATGGCTGGAAGAGTTCGCCAGCGGCCTGGATGCCATGGCCGAACGCTGCGCCCTGCGCCTGGTCGGCGGCGACACGACCCGTGGCCCGCTGAGTTTGACCCTGACGGTCTTCGGCAGCATTCCCCAAGGCCAGGCCCTGACCCGCAGCGGCGCCCGACCTGGGGACCTGCTCTGCGTGGGGGGCAGGTTGGGCAACGCCGCAGGCGCCCTGCCACTGGTGCTGGACCAGTGTCGCGCCGAGCCGGAGGTGGCCGGTCCTCTGCTGGCCCACTACTGGTCACCGCTACCGCAATTCGCCCTAGGCCGGGCGTTGCGCGGCAGGGCCAGCGCGGCGCTGGACATCTCCGATGGCCTGCTGGCCGACTGTGGCCACATCGCCAGGGCGTCGAAAGTCGCCCTGCGGGTGGAACGCGAGCGGCTGCCGGTGTCCAATGCCCTGCAGGCGCTGCTCGGACTGGAAGGGGCCTGGTCGGCAGCCCTGAGTGGCGGTGACGACTATGTACTGGCGTTCACCCTGCCTCCTGAAGAAGAAGCCACCCTGCGCGCGCAGGGCGAGGTGTTTTTCGTCATCGGCCAAGCGAGTGTTGGCGAAGGCGTCACGCTGGTCGATCATCACGGCCAGGACATCACCCCGACCATCCGGGGCTACCAACATTTTGCGGAGACACCGTGACAGACCATCCCAACCAGGTTCCAGCGGAGTTCGTGCCCCCTTCGGTGTGGCGTAATCCATGGCATTTCCTGGCCTTCGGTTTCGGCTCCGGAACCTTGCCCAAGGCGCCGGGCACCTGGGGGTCGATGGTCGCCGTGCCGTTCATTCCGTTGTGGCAGATGCTCCCCGATTGGGGCTACTGGCTGATGCTGGGCGTGAGCATGCTGTTCGGCATCTGGCTGTGCGGCAAGGTCGCCGACGATTTGCGTGTGCACGACCATGAAGGCATCGTCTGGGACGAGATGGTGGGCATGTGGATCACCCTGTGGCTGGTGCCCGAAGGCTGGGTGTGGTTGCTGGTGGGGTTTCTGGTGTTCCGCTTTTTCGACATTCTCAAGCCGTGGCCGATTCGCTGGATAGACCGGCATGTGCATGGAGGTGTGGGTATCATGTTCGACGATGTGCTGGCCGGGGTATTCGCCTGGTTGGCCATGCAGTTGCTGGTGTGGGGTTGGAGTTTCGTGTGAACCGGCCTCGGGTGGATCGGCTGTGAGGGCGCAACGGATGGGTCGGTGGCGATGGTTGCTGGGAGCGGCGGTGCTGATGTGCGGGGCGGCGATTGCAGGGGTATTGCCGCAGCCGGCCCGCATCGATCTGGTCAGTGAGGCATGGGAAGACTACACCGACGCCGATGGCAAGGGCCTGGCCTGGGACGTGTTGCGAGAAGTGTTCCAGCCGGCGGGTGTCACCGTGGTCATCCACACCGCGCCTTACATTCGCTCGGTGGGCCTGGTGCAGCAGGGCCAGGCCGATGCCTGGGTCGGTTCGTACCAGAACGAGACGCAGGCCCTGTACCCACGTTGGCATTACGACACCGATCACATCTACGCCCTGAGCCTGGTCGACAAGCCCCAAGTCGATTTCACCAGTCTGGGCGGCTATCGCCTGGCCTGGGTACGGGGCTATCAGTTTCAGAAGTACCTGCCGAACGTGAAAATCTACAACGAGGTTCAGCGTCGCAACGGCATCCTGCCCATGCTCGAACACGACCGTGCCGACTATTACGTCGATGCCCTGACCGAAATCGAGGTGATCCTGCGCGAGGCGGTCGATCCCGCCCGTTTCAAGCGTGTACACGTGGCCGAGCTGCCGTTGTACCTGGGCTTCAACGACAGCGCGCGTGGGCGGGCGTTGCTGGCCATCTATGATCAGCGCATGGAGCAGTTGGTCCAGGGCGGACAGTTGCGCGGGATCTACCAGCGCTGGGGCCAACCTTATCCATTCGATGCCCCCCAGCCAGCGCCTTGACCGGCGTGTGTAAAGCGCGCCACGATCATCCGCTGAGCAGGCCCGCAGAGCTGCTGTTACAATACTGCCCTTGTCAAGTTCATCAAGAATCAGGAGCACCCGGTGCCCGTCGTTTTTGTCGCTGCTTCTCAGCTTCCCACGCCTTTCGCTTTGTTCACCATGCATGGTTTTCTCGATGAGGCCACAGGCCGTGAGCATGTCGTGCTCAGCCTGGGCGATGTGGCTGACGGTGCGCCCGTGTTGGGGCGCCTGCATTCGGAATGTCTGACAGGGGATGCGCTGTTCAGCCAGCGCTGTGACTGCGGATCGCAGCTCGAGGCCGCGTTGCAGGCCATTGCCCGGGAAGGCCGTGGCGTATTGCTGTACCTGCGGCAGGAAGGTCGGGGTATTGGCTTGCTGAACAAGATCCGTGCCTATGAGCTGCAGGACGGCGGTGCCGATACGGTCGAGGCCAACGAGCGCCTGGGCTTCGCTGCCGATCAACGCGACTACGGCATGTGCGAACCGATGCTCGAACACCTGGGGGTCAAAGCCTTGCGCCTGATGACCAACAACCCGCGCAAGGTCAAGGCATTGACCGACATGGGCATCAACGTTGCCGAGCGGGTGCCACTGCACACCGGGCACAACCCGCACAACAAATACTACCTGGCGACCAAGGCCGGCAAGCTTGGCCACATGATGGGCAACGAGCATCAGGGCGAAGTCGTCGGCACGATTCGCAAGGGTAGCGAAGGGTTGTAGTGTGCAATGCAGGGCCGACGCCGTCGGCCCTGCATTGCGATGTCGTCAGCGCTGCAACAGACGCTGACGCAGGGTGATGGCGGCTTCGATGCCGGCGGCATCCAGGCCGCACTCGGCCAGCATCTGCGCCGGCTTGGCGTGTTCCACATAGGTGTCCGGCAAGCCCAGGTGCAATACAGGCTTGAGCACGCCTTCGCGAGCCAGGAACTCGCTGACCGCCGAACCGGCACCGCCCATGATGGCGTTCTCTTCCAGCGTGACCAGCAGATCGTGACTCTCGGCCAGTTCGCGCACCAGTTGCTCGTCCAGCGGTTTGACGAAGCGCATGTCGGCGACGGTGGCATCCAGCTTCTGCGCCACCTTCAGTGCATCGGCCAGTTGCACGCCGAACACCAGAATGGCGATGCCACGACCTTGCCGACGGACCACGCCCTTGCCGATCTCGATGCTGTCCAGGCCCTGCTGAATCGCCGCGCCCGGACCGTTGCCGCGTGGGTAGCGCACGGCTGCCGGCCCTGGGTAGTGGTGACCGGTGCTGAGCATCAGGCGAAGCTCGTTTTCATCGCTGGGCGTCATCACCAGCATGCCGGGGATGCAGCGCAGGTACGACAGGTCGTAGCTGCCGGCGTGGGTCGGGCCGTCTTCGCCCACCAGGCCGGCGCGGTCGATGGCGAACAGGACGTCGAGGTTCTGCACCGCCACGTCGTGGATCAGTTGATCGTAACCGCGTTGCAGGAACGTGGAATAGATCGCGACCACCGGCTTGGTGCCTTCACAGGCCATGCCAGCGGCCAGGGTCACCGCATGCTGCTCGGCGATGGCCACGTCGAAATACCGTTCGGGGAAGCGCTCGCTGAACGCCACCAGGTCCGAACCTTCCTTCATGGCCGGGGTGATGCCGACCAGGCGAGGATCGGCTTCCGCCATGTCGCACAGCCATTGCCCGAATACGCCCGAGTACTTCGGCCCGCTGGCCTTGGCGGGAGCGGCGACCGGCGCGTCGAGCGGGTCGAGCTTGGTGATGGCGTGGTAGCCGATCGGGTCGACCTCGGCCGGGGCGAACCCCTTGCCCTTCTTGGTGACCACGTGCAGGAACTGCGGACCCTTGAGGTCGCGCATGTTGCGCAGGGTGGCGACGAGGGTCGGCAGGTCATGGCCGTCGATCGGACCGATGTAGTTCCAGCCCAGTTCTTCGAACAGGGTGCCGGGAACCAGCATGCCCTTGGCGTATTCCTCGGTGCGGCGGGCGATTTCCCAGGCGCCGGGCAGGCGCGACAGGACCTTCTTGCTGCCCTCGCGCATGCTGGTGTAGGTGCGGCTGGATAGAATCTTGGCCAGGTAGTTGGACAGGCCGCCGACATTGCGCGAAATCGACATGTCGTTGTCGTTGAGGATCACCAGCATGTCGGCGTTGACTTCCGGCGCATGATTGAGCGCTTCGAAAGCCATGCCTGCGGTCAGGGCGCCATCGCCGATCACGGCAATGGCCTTGCGCCCGCTGTTCTGCAGGCGTGCGCCGATGGCCATGCCCAGCGCGGCGCTGATGGACGTGCTGGAGTGCCCGACGCCGAAGGTGTCGTATTCGCTTTCACTGCGTCGCGGGAAGGCGGCGATGCCGTCCTTCTGGCGCAGGCTGGCCATGCGTTCGCGGCGACCGGTGAGGATCTTGTGCGGGTAGGCCTGGTGGCCGACGTCCCAGACCAGACGATCGTCGGGCGTGTCGAAGACGTAGTGCAGGGCGATGGTCAGCTCGATGACGCCCAGGCCGGCACCGAAATGCCCGCCGGTCTGGCCGACCGTGTATAGCAGCTCCTGGCGCAGTTCGTCGGCCAGTGTTTCGAGCTCGGCTTCGCCCAGACGGCGCAGGCCGGCAGGAGTGTCAGCACGGTCGAGCAGAGGCGTCGCCGGGCGTTCGCGGGGGATCTCTTGAAACGTCGTGGGCATCAGGCGAATCGTTATGAGTTTTAAGAATGAAGCAGTTTACCTGATGCGGCGGCGGCTGCGCACGCGCTCGTCAGTTGCGTCGCGTCACAATGTAGCGTGCCAGCTCGCGCAGCGGCTCGGCTGCGGCATCGAAAGGCTGCAACGCGAGCAAGGCCTGGTCGCGCAGATCCAGGGCGTAGGCCTTGGCGGCTTCCAGACCGAGCAGGGCCGGGTAGGTCGGTTTGTTCAAGGCAATGTCGGCACCTTGGCGCTTGCCCAGGGTGGCGGTATCGCTTTCGACGTCGAGGATGTCGTCCTGCACCTGAAAGGCCAGCCCTACCGCCTGGGCGTAGGCTTGCAGCGCTTGAAGTTGCGCTGGCTCGGCGCGGGCGCTGGCCAGCGCGCCGAGGCGTACGCTGGCCTCGATCAAGGCGCCGGTCTTGTGCCGATGCATGAATTCCAGGGCGTGCCGATCAAGCTGCAGACCCACCGAGCCGAGGTCGATGGCCTGGCCGCCGACCATGCCGGCCGGGCCTGCGGCCTGGGCCAGTACCTGGACCATGCTCAGCCGGATAACATCGCTTTGCGGGCTCAGGCTCGGGTCGAGCAGGGCAGTGAAAGCCAGGCTCTGCAGGCCATCGCCGGCAAGGATCGCGCAGGCTTCGTCGAACGCCTTGTGAGTGGTCGGTTGGCCACGGCGCAGGTCGTCGTCGTCCATGGCCGGCAGGTCGTCGTGCACCAGCGAGTAGGCGTGGATCAGTTCGACCGCACAGGCCGCGCCATTGGCCTGGCTTGCGTCGCCACCCAAGGCTTCGCAGGCGGCATAGGCCAGCAGCGGACGGACCCGCTTGCCACCGTTCATGACGCTGTAGCGCATGGCTTGGTACAGCCGAGTCAGCTCGGTCGACGGAGGGATGAACAGACCTTGCAGCGCGCCATCCACGCGTTGTTGGCAGACAGCCTGGTAGGCAGCGATCATTCAGGCTGTTCCGTGTCGAAAGGTTCTTCGGTGAGCTCGCCGTCCTTTTCCAGCAGGACCTGGACTTTCTGTTCGGCCTGGGCGAGCGCGCTCTGACAGTCGCGGGTGAGGCGGATGCCGTTCTCGAAAGCGCTGAGCGAGTCTTCCAGCGAAAGCTCGCCGTTCTCCAGGCGTTCGACCAGCGTCTGCAGGTCGGCAAGGGATTGTTCGAAATCCAGGGAGGCTTTTTTGCGGGCCATGGCAGCGGTCTCGGCGAGAAGGATTGAAACCGGGCGACGTTAGCAGACAGGCGGCTGCGGGGCAAATGCGAGCACTGCGGCTACAAGGTCTGGCTCTGCACGTCGCCGACGTGCATCACGGCGCGGTAGTGCACCCGTCCTTTTCGCAGTTGCCGTATCGCATGGTTGACGTCCCCAAGGGGCCATGACTGCACCCAAGGCCGCACTTGGCGCGTTGCCGCGAAGTCCAAGGTGTCCACGATATCCTGGCGTCCGCCGACGTTGGCCGTGGTGATGCTCAAGGTCTTGTACATCATGGCTGCGATATCGAAGGTCACCGGTGGCGGCATGCCCGCGAAGCAGAGCGTTCCAAAAGGACGCAGCATATCGACGATGGCCGACCAATCGCAGGCGACAGAGCTGGTCACCAGGATGTAGTCCAAGGCATTGCGCACTTGATTGCACGCGAAGGGTTTGCTCAGGTCGACGAACCGATGGGCGCCCAGGGTCAGCGCATCGCGTTCCTTGTGCGGGCTGCTCGACAGCGCCGTGACGCGACAGCCACGCTTGGCTGCGAACTGGATGGCCAAATGACCCAGGCCACCGATTCCCACGATGCCCACCGCCATGCCGGGCCAGGTCGCACGCTTGAGCGCCGTATGCACGGTAACACCGGCGCACAGTAGAGGCGCAGCCTGCTCGCTGCTCAGTTCGTCGGGGATGGGGAAGACGAAGCGGCTGTCGCAGTACAGGTAGTCGGCCAGTCCGCCGTGTTCACCATGGGTGCAGGTGGCGACCAGGCCGGCACAGTGCTGCTCTTCGCCGCGCAGGCAGAATTCACAGGCCAGGCAGGCACTGCGGTACCAGCCGACGCCCACCCGTTGTCCCAGGTGCAGACCCGCGACGTTTTCGCCCACAGCACTGACGTGGCCAGTCACTTCATGCCCGCACACCTGTGGGTACACGCTGGCATCGCCCCAGTGGCCATCGATCAGGTGCAGATCGCTGCTGCACAATCCGCAATGCGTGACTCGGATTTCCACATCCATGGGCTTCAGGGGCGGGCTCAGGTAGCTGAAGCGGGTCAGTTCGCTTCGACATTGCACCGCTACCCAGGCGTTGACCGTACGCCGATTCATTGATCCACCTGCCCAAGGGTATGCAGCAATTGACGGGTCAGCCGGGCTGCCCATTGCGGGTTCAAGCGAATCGCCGAGGTGGGAGGGAACTCCAGGTCGTTGCGCGCTGGGGAGGCAGTCAGATCAGCGAGAATCATCGGCAGGATCAGGCGAGTCTTGACAAGGACAGGATGCTGGCGGGTGTCGTTGTCCAGGCGTTCTCGCCAGCGTTCCAGGGGCAACGGTACGAAGCTGCCGGGTGTGAGGTTGTCGGCAACCCAGCCGCAGAGTATCCGCCATGGCAGGGGACCATGCGGATGGCACAGGTTGGAGGCCCGGCTCAACGTAGGGGTGGGTACCTGGAGCGCCAGTTGCACGACGATCTGTGCGGCGACGTCGACAGGTGTCAGATTGATACTGCCTTCGAGGTCGGCCGGCCAGCACCCCAGCAATAGGCAGGTAAGCAGGATCAGGCACACATAGTCGCGTTCATTGACGCTGCTGTGATCAACCTCGAGTGGCAGGGCCAGGTCACTGCAGCGGGTGATCATGACAGGCAGGCCATGTTCACGTGCCGCGCTCAGCACGATGGCTTCGGCCACCTGCTTGCTTTCCTCGTATCCGGTGCGCGCGCTACCACCGCCCGCCAAGGTGGAAACAAGCAGCAGTGGCGCAGCGGCGTCGAGCGCCAGTTGCACGATATGGGCGGTACCTTCGACATTGCACGGTACCAGATTCGCGTAGGGCTTGACCCAGTTCACTTCGGCTCCGGCATGGACCACGCAGTCGATCGTAATTGTCAGGCTTTGGTAGACGATCGGCAAAAGGCCCAAGCGTTCGGCCGTCAGGTCGCCGCACTCGACCTGCAACTTGCCCAGCCAATCCAGGGGGGCGCCGGGTGGGACCAGACCATGATGTTGCAGATTGCCCAGGCAACGGCGGCGCGCGTCCGGCAGGTCTTTGGCGCGAACCAGGCAGACAACCTGTTCGACCTCGGGCCGGCGGGCGAGGGCGGCCAGGATGAAGGCGCCGAAAAAACCCGTGGCACCGGTCAGCAGGATGCGCTTGCGCGGTTTGCCACGGTAGTCGCCGAGCCTGTCTTCGCCACGCTCGTGGCCGGGGACGAACGCATATCGCGCGGCCTCGACCAATACCTCTCGCAAGGTCGATACCACAGGCAATCCGGCTCGGGCGCGATCGATGACCAGCGCCATGCTCTGCAGACGAGTATCGTCGAGCAGCGCGGAGAGTGAGAGCTGCACCTCGAAGGTGCGGTTGAGGTCGAGCAGCAATTCGCTCAGTTGCAGGCTGCCGCCGCGGTCAAAAAAATCATCGTCTTCGCGCAGGGTAGGAATGTCATTGCCAAGCACCTTTCGCCATACCGAAGCCACCTGTGCCTGAGTGCCGGCCAGTGGCACGTGGTCTGCTGGCAGGGGCAGTGCATCGTCCAGATGGGCGGGGGGCAACGGCTTGCGTTTCTGATTGTGGCCGGCATCCAGGTGGGATATGGCGTAGTAGGCGCTGGGGACCGCGAAGAACGGCAGATGCAGGGCGACCCAGGCGCGCAATTCGGTGGACGTCGGCATCTGCGCAGGATTGGCGGGAACCACGTAGGCCACCAACTGCCGGGCGGCGCCTTCGTGCCGGCTGCTCAGGTACGTCTGGGCTACCAGCGGGTGACTGTTCAAGATGTTCTCGACGTTCTCCGTATACACCTTGTAGCCGCGTATCTTGAAGTGGGCACTGTCGCGCCCGAGCAATTGCAGGCGGCCGTTACCCAGCCAGACTACACGATCGCCGGTGTCGAACAGTCCACCGATGGCGCGCGAAACACTGTCTGGCTGGCCAAGGTAACCGCTGAACAACCCCGGTGTGCGCAGGTGCAGATGGCCCGCTGCGCGCAAGGGGACCGCGTGCCCTTCGCGGTCAAGCACCTGTGCCTCCACCCCCTTGATCAACTGTAACGTGCCATCGTCGTGTTTGAGCGCCACATCGCCGGCTTCGTTGGAACCGTACAAGTCGATCAGATGGCAATCTGGCAGCAATGCCTGCACTGTGGCGCGCAAGGTCGCCGACAGATGCTCGCCACTGCTCCACAGCACCTGTAGACCTGCGCAGCCGGTCACGAAGGCGAAGTCCTGACGCAGCAGCCCTTGCAGCAGTGATGGTGTGATCATGATCTGCTGCAGTTGGTTGTCGGCAATGAAATCCAGCAGGCGGAGAGGATCCAGTACCACTTCGTCGGCAATGATCACGGTGGTGCAGCGGCTCAGCAGCGGGTAATACAGGTAACCGGTGAGCCACGCGTTGAGGCCTACGCGCTGCCCTGGCTGCAGGTAGCTCTGCCACAGGCTCAGCGAGTCGAGCATGGCGGGTGGCGCCATCAGTGCCACCTTGGACGGGCCACTGGTGCCCGAGGTCAGCAGGCCATACGCAATGACTGGGCGGATGACTGCCCACGGGGCGCAGTCGATTGCCGCAGGACAGGCGAACTCGGTTTCCAGCACTCGGGGTTGGGTCGTCGGTAGTTGCCTGGCCGTCTCCTGGTCGCACAGGACCAGGCAATCGCCCAGGCGCTCCAACAGTGGTTGGCAATGCTGAGCATTGTACCAGGCGGGCAGTTCCAGATAAGGGCGGCCAGCCAGCGCACAGGCGGTCATGGCCACAGCAGTATGGACATTCTTGCGTTTGAAAACGACCGCCCACGCCTCCGGCGCCAGGCGGGCCTGTAAGGTCCTGGCCAGCTGTTGGGCCTGGTCGTGCAGGCGTTGCAGGGTCAAACTGTCCTGTCCATCGCTGACCGCGATGTGTTCCGGATTGGCCGTTACAGCCGCGAGAAACGTGTCCAGCCAATCAGGCACGACGCGCTCGCTCTGGTTGTAATGGTTGAAGGTAGCCCAGTCATCGATGCTGCGTTTGCGCAAGCGCTGCAATTGCAGGGTGCAGGCCTGTGGTGCGGGTAATGGCGAGGGACCGGTCCGGCCTTTGACATCCAGCAGGTGAAAGCCGGTTTCACTCAACAGGCCGACCACACATGCCTGCGTCAGCAGCCGGTCAATGGTGTGCTGCTGCGCGGATGCATTGGCTTCGCTGACGGCCAGGAGCAATGGTTGGCCGATCAGCCCTTGCAGTCCGGGCGGGTTCGGGGCATCAGTGGCAGGGAAAGTCGACGTATCCAGAGCGTGGCAGTTCGCGTCGGTGAATTGCGCAACACTCCACAGCAGAGGGCTCAGATTTTCTTCGCCGCTGTGTAACAGTACGATGTCCACAGTAGCCGACGGCGCGTGGTACAGGCTGCGCAGCATACCGTTCGCAGCACCCGGCCGTCGCCGAGCGGCCAGCAGGGCAAAGAAACGATAAGTGGGCTGGGCACGCGCCGCACATTCATCGACCACGACCGGGTAGGTCTGCTCGGGATGGTCCACCGATGCGAAGCCGGTCGAACGCTGCGCGTCTTCATGCCAGCCCTTGAAAAACTGCCAGGCAGGTACTTCCTGCGCTTGCCAATGCAGCATGCTCGCGTTGAACGGTACGCCGAGGAAATCGCACAGGGTACTCAGACTGCCTGCGCTGTCCTGCATCAGGTCATGATCGCTGTCCAATGCCATCAGACTGCCCGGCGGGCATACCCGATGCACGCGCCAGTACAGGGTCAGCAGTTCCTGGAAGCCCGATTCGTCGGGATCGAACCAGGTATCTTCACCCTGAGTGCCAACGCGATACAGCGAGCGCATGACCGCCTGCGGTTCACGAACCAGAAATACATGCTTGAACTGCTGCAGCCACGCATCGCTGATCTGGGCAAAGTCGGAAAACCAGGCGATTTCCTTACTCAACAGCACCGATTTATCGGCCGGCAGTGGGCCATGGGCGAGCGCTTCCAAGGCCTGGCCGTAGGTAGGGATGGACTCGTGGATGCCCGTTCTGTCCCGGGTGGCGACTACGTTGCGATATTTTTCAGGCCAATGCTGGCGCAGGAACGGCTCGCTCAACCGCTCGTGAAGCACGTGCACGGCGGGGTGTTCCATCACACAGCGTTCGAGTGCTGTGGAGCGACTTCTGGAAACAGCCCAGATGATCACGCGCAATGGTCGCATCAACATGTTCGGCTCCTTGGATTGACTTCGCACAACCCAGGCTCCGGATGCGGCCATCGGGTCTATGCCTGCACAGGCTGGCATCGGTACCTTACGCAAAGACGTGGAGCCCATGACATCGCTGATGAGTACGCGCCTCGATCAGCGGCGCCCACCCCGGTGCCTGCATCCATGCCGCGGTCAGGCTTTGCATGATGCGCCAAAAGGTGACATGGTTTGAAACGACCATTTCGTCGGCCAGGGCAACTTCAGGTTATGGAAAACCTCCGCCGTAAATTACCACCGCTCTCCAGTCTGATTCCCTTTGAAGCCGCTGCTCGGCTGCAAAGCTTTTCTCGTGCGGCGCAAGAACTACACCTTACCCAGACGGCCATCAGCCGCCAGATCCGTTCGCTCGAGGACAATTTGGGTGTGCAGCTGTTCGATCGCAAAAGTCGCGGGGTCTTTCTGACCGACTCAGGCGAAAGCTTTCGCCTGACGGTCACTCAAGCGTTGTTCGACATCGCGCGTCAGTCAGAGAAGCTGCGCGAGCATCGGGCGGCGCCGTCGCAGGTGGTGCTGTCTTCCCAACTGGTGGAGGCGTTCTACTTGTTCATGCCTGCGCTGGCGAGCTTTCATCAGCAGCATCCACACATCGAGCTCAAGTTACATTCCACGCTCGTTGCCATAGGTGACGATTCGGAGCGCTTCGATGTTGCCGTGCAGACACTGGGCCGGGCCAGTGCCGATCATGTGCTGCTGTTCAGCGCGCCCGATGACATATTTCCCGTTTGCAGCCCAAGCTACTTCAAAACCATCAGCAAATGGCTGACGCTGGACAGCCTGCCTCAATGCCGCCTATTGCACTATGAAGCGATTTCCCAAGACTTCGTGGGCTGGGACCAGTGGCTGCAAAGTATCGGTGCACCGTTTCGTGTCGGCCGACAGGGCATGTCCTTCAACAGCTTTCCCGTCATGATGCAGGCGGCTGTGGAAGGCCACGGCATTGCCTTGGGGTGGGGCATGACCTCCCGGCAGATGCTCGCCGACGGCAGGCTGGTGCGCGTGCTGGACAAACGCCTGTCCATGGCCGATGCACTGGGCGTCTACAAGTGGCACGCCAACCCGCTCTCGCCGACCGCACGGCTGTTGGTGCAATGGCTACAGCAACTGTTGTTGGAGTCCAAGCCGGTTGCTGAGCGGGAGCAGATCCTGGCCTGAGATTCACGTCACCGCGTTGCGCAACGACAGGCACGCCAGCAGCGTCTGCACGCAATGGCCGCAGCTCATGCTGGCCGTGGTCAGCCGGACCTGAGGCGCCGGGGGTGCTTCGTAGGCGGCGTCGATACCGGTGAAGCCGCTCAATTCACCATTGCGTGCCTGGCGATAGAGGCCTTTGGGGTCGCGCGCTTCTGCCAGGGCCAGGGGCGTGTCGACGAACACTTCGACGAAGGCGTCGCTGCCTATGATCTGTTGCGCAAGAGCACGGTGGGCAAGACGCGGTGAGATCAGGGCGGCCAAGACGATGCAGCCCTGAAGACAAAACAGGCGAGCGACTTCGGCGGTGCGACGGACGTTCTCCAGGCGATCGAGATCGCTGAAGCCCAGATCCCGCGAAAGCCCTCGTCGCAGCTCGTCGCCGTCGAGCACCACATATGAGTACCCCAGTGAGTCGAGCTCTGCCTGCATGGCCCGGGCGATGGTGGTCTTTCCGGCGGCAGGGATGCCGGTCAGCCACAGCACGGTAGGGCGCGTGCTGAGCAGTTGCCGGGCGGGTAGCCGAAAGGTGCCATGGGGCGCTCTAGACATCGCGCGCTCCGTGGCCGACGAGTGCTGAGAGGACCCTTTTCTGGATATCGTGTACGGCATGTTCGCTGAAACCGCTGCGGGGCGTATCCACCATCAACCGACCTCCTCTGTAACCCTGGCTGTGCAAGCCTTTCTGCACACTCTCGCACAAGGGAAGGTCCTCTTCACGCACCACGGCGACAAAATCGATCACGGCCTGTTCCGCAGGGTCGGGCTGTGGGCCTTGGGTGAACCATTGCACGCGCTGCTCGCAGCGTTGCGGACCCGTGGGCACGTGGTGCAACAGGTTCATGTAGCCGCCGGGATATACCTCGATGCACAGGTTGGGCCACACGTACCAGGCTCCGAACTCGCCGCTGCGCGGCGCGTCAGTGTTCGCCGCGTAGCCCTGGCGCTCACCTTGATCGCCGCTCAGATGGGCATGAAAGCCCGGATGCAGGTCGATACGGTAGCTGCTCAGGTCCAGCGTCTGTTGCGACAGGCTGGGATGGCACCCTGGGCAGTGATAGCACTCCGAATAGTTTTCCACAGAGACCTTCCAGTTCGCCTGCAGCGCATAGGTATGGCTGTAGCTGTGGTAGAGCGATTCGGGGGCAGGCGAGAAGCTGCGCAATTGCGCTTCGAGCCCGACGAGCTGAGTGGCAAGAGGCGCAGCGTCGGGGTCCAGGTTGATGAAGACCAAACCGCACATGACCTCCAGGCGCACGCTGGCAAGATGGGCACGCTCAGGCTCGAATCCTGCCACATCGCCGCTGTGCCGGGCGCTCAGCAAACCGCCCGCGTAATCGTAACGCCACGCGTGGTAAGGGCAAGTGATTGCGCCACGCAAGTGCCCGCAGCCTTCGAGCAGACGATGGGCACGGTGCTGACAGACGTTGTGGAACGCTCGCAGTTGGCCGTCCTGGCCGTGCAGCACCAGCACGCTCTGCTCGCCGATGTCGCAGACCTGATAGGCGCCTTTGATCGCCAACGTCGAGGTATGGCAGGCGTACTGCCAGGTGCGCTGGAAGATGTGTTGCAACTCCAGCGCATAGCGACGGGGGTCAAAGTAGAAAGCCCCCGGCAGGTTGTACGCACGTTCCGCATCGAGGTGAAAGTCGCCCGTATCGAGGATCAGGCAATCGCTATTACCTTGCTCACTCATGAATGGCCACCGCTTCACTCAATGCGGCCTGGCACAGGGTCAGGCCTAGGCCGGGGGTGTCGTCCAAGCGGGCGATACCGCGGGTTACGTGGATGCCTCCCAAAGCTGTGACAACGCTGTGATGGCGACAGGCATTCCAACTGGCGCGCAGGTATTGGTGGGGCGTGGCCATCGCCAGGTGCATGGCTGCGGTATCAGCGATCTGGCTGCCGCCGACGTCTTCGATGTTCATCTGAATACCTTGCTCGATGCAGTAGTCGCGCAAATGTCGGGCCTTGGTCAGGCCGCCGACCCGAGCGATCTTCAAGCCGATGACCTGAGCGGTATTCAATGCACAGGCTCGATATAGATCGTTGGCACCGTGAATGCATTCGTCCAGAATCAGCGGCTGGCGCGTCAGGTTGCGCACATGCTGACACTGTTCGAGCGTTTCGCAGGGCTGTTCGAAGTGAACCTCGTAGTCTTTCACGGCGTTCATCACGGCCACCGCCTGGGCCGGCAGCCAGGCGCGATTGGCATCGAAGGTCAAGTGGTCACCGCGCACGCGCTCGGCCAACAGGTTCTGGATCCGCGACAGGTCAGCCGATACGCCCGAGCCGATCTTGCACGAATGGGTCCGGTAGCCGTCGGCATGCGCCTGATGCATGTCGGCGACCATCTGCCGGGGTGTTGCCGTGGGGATGCTGCTTTGCAAGGTCAGCTCGGTGTTCATGCGCCCGCCGAGCAGTGCGTGCACCGGCAGGTTGCAATAGCGCCCGAGAATATCCCAGCAGGCCATGTCGACGGCGGTCTTGACATAGGGGTGGCCTGGCAGTGCCCGGTCCATGACCTGGTTGATCGCATTCAGGTTCAACGGGTTGCAGCCCAAGAGGTGGGGTGCCAGTTCGGCCAGTCCGGCACGCACGCCGAGGGCGAACGCGGGCAGGTAGGAAGCGCCCCACGGGCAGCTTTCACCGATCCCGAACAGCCCTTGGTCGGTCTCGACCACCACAATGGTGCTGTCCAGAGCGCTGTAATGCAGGCGTCCGCCGGATAGCGCGTAGGGCTTGTCCAGCGGTAGATCCACTTGGTAGATGCGCAGGCGGGTGATTTTCATGACGCCTGCCTCACAGACGAGGAGTCGAGCACGCGGTCGAAGTCCAGGGCCCGCAAGATGGGCAGGTGCAATGACGCCATCATGCCTGGCAAATCATGCAGCAGCGCTGGATGAGGCGCGTAGCTGTCAGAATGGTCATCCACCCAGCTGGCACCACAGCTGCGGCTCACCACCTGCTCGAGCAACGACGGCTCCAAGCCCATGGCGCCCCCCAGTTGCAATGCTTCCTGCAGGATGGTGTGGTTGGTCCAGGCCATGACTTCCAGTAGGCACTGGGCGTAGTGGCCGCATGCGGGATGGGTGAGCGTATAGCCAAAGTGCTCCGGCAGGCTGGGCTTGCGTCGGCCGCGTGCGTCGATCACGAAAGTGTCGGGATGGCGATAGGTTCGGTCGGCGCCATAAGGCGAGGGTGCGGTGAAACCGTCGATCAACAGGCGTCGCTGGTTTTCGGCTTCCATCAATGCCACCACCTTGAGGTGATTGGCATGCGCCGGGTAACGACTGCCGGCCTGGCGATAGCGTGCCTCGATCAGCCGCGCCAGCGGCAGGGCAACGCCCAACTCATCGGCCAGAGCCACCGTCAGGGCCATGTCCTTGACGGTGATTTCCAGTGTGCAGGAGTGATCGTAGCTACCGTCGAGAAGCATTGGCGTGACCTGGTCGACAACGAAGCAGTTGGCTCGTGAATCCTTCGCCACGTTCCACAGCCAACGCAGGTCCAGGCCCTGATGCTGCGCCACCAGCAACAACTCGGCCCACGTCAGCGTCGCGCAGTAGAACAACAGGTTGGTCAGCAGCTTGACTGACTGGCCCTGGCCAATGGCACCGACATGGAACCGGTATTGCCCCATCGCAGCCAGCGCCGGCAGGGCGATGTCGTAGGCGTCTTTCGCGCCACCGACATAGAAGCAGACGTTGTTGAAGTCCACGCCCATGTGCGAGAGGTTGCTGACGGGGGCCTCCAGGCTCATGACGCCTCGCTGCCGGGCTAGCCGAGCGATATCCAAGGTGTTGTGGTAATCGGTGGTCGAGGTGTCGATCCATACCGCGCCGTTGGCCAGGGCAGCGAGTGCGCCATTGTTGCCGATCATGGTTTCGCGTACATGGCTGGGCAGTGGCAGGCAGGTGATCAGGATAGCGTTGTCCATGGCCGCTGCCGCAGGGGTCGATGCCCACTGCGCGCCTTGACCGCAAACCCAGCGTTCGCAGCTGGGATCATGATCGTGGACAGTCACGATGAAGCCTTTTTTCAGCAGTGCAGTCACGAACGGGCGCCCCATGTTGCCGGCACCGATAAAGCCAATGGAAAGGGTCATCGAGCGATTCCTTGAATGTTCAAACCAGTTGGCGGGCCCTTCCAGCGCCCTGTTTGCGTACCCAGATCGAGTCGAAGTTGTCCAGCATGACTTCGGCCGTGGAAAAGCTTGGCCCGTCGTCGATGGGCGTGATGATCGCGTCGATGTCCGGGTAGATGAAAAAGGCCAGAGACACCCGAGCGCTGGGCTGACGATGCAGGACTTGATGAGCGGTGCTGACCAGGCGTCCATGGGTCCAGCGTTGCAGCAGATCACCCAGATTGACCAGCACGGCGCCTTCCAGGCACGGCACGTCGCACCACTGGCCGCGGGTATGGACGCGCAGTGACGGCTGCGGCAGGGGTTGCTGGATCAGCACGGTAAGAAAGCCGTTATCGGTGTGCTTGCCGGCCGTTCCCGACCTGGCCGGGTAATACGAGGCGCGCTGGATCAGGGTTGGCCGGCGAAAATGTGCATCGAAGGCGTGCGCAGGCAGGGTCAGCGCGGTGGCGATCGCACGGCGCAGGTTCGGGAACAGGTGTTCCATGACCTCGGCCTGCAAGGCATAGGCGCTGGCGTTGAGGCCAGGAGCCACATGCTCGTCAGGCAGTACGCTGGGACCACTGAAGGGCGCGCATCCGGGCCGGTCGATGCCCCAGTCCAGATGCTGCTTGTTGTCCGGGCCGGCATCCGGGTGCAGGGTTTCGCCGTATGCGCCGACGTAGCCGCGTGCAGTGGGCGGGTAGCCGGGCTGCCGATCATGACCGAAACGCTGCTTGACCGACTCGGGTAGCGCGAAAAAGGCCTGGGCGGCGTTCAGGTATCGCTCGATCAGCACGGCCGAGAGGCCATGTTCGACCAGATAGAAAAAGCCGTCGTGCACACATGCATCGTGCAGCTGGGCTAGAGCCTGTGGTTCGCATGCGGCCAGTTGCGCAAGGGAAATGACCGGAAGTACCGGTGTGTCATGAGCGCCGTTCATGCGACGTGCAAGGCCAGGTAGTGGGCTTTGGCGTTCTGCAGGTAGCGAGCCGACATCTGCCTCTGCAGTACGCTCACGCCCTGCTCGTCCTTGAGTGCCTGCAGCAGTGGCTCGAAGCCGGCGGTGTCGTAATAGGCCTCGCGAATGCTCACTACCACCACGCCACCCGATTGCGTCATGCCGATCAGGCCACGCAGCGCGGAGGCCGGCAGATGCCCAGGAATGAAGGCACCACAGCACACCACCGCATCGAAGCGCCGGAGCATATCGGGCGGCAGCGGTTGGGTCAGATCTATCTGGCTGTACAGATGCTGATAGGCCTGGGTAGCTTGGGCCTGGTCGATCATGGGTTTGGACAGGTCACACCCGCTGATCTGGCGATAGCCGCGTTCATGCAGCGTGCGCCCGACCAGGCCGGTACCGCAGCAGGCATCGAGAACACTGCTGACGTGGCGGACAGCGGGGCACTGCGCCACGGCGTCGAGCAGATCGACCACCATGGTTGGGCCGCAATAGGCTTCGGCTTCGACATCGGCATCGTAGTGACGAGCCCAGTGATCGTAGTAACGCTCCAGATGGTGAGTGCTGTGGTGCGACAGCGCATCGGCAATCGAACGGGTGCTCGAAGTCTGCGGCGCAGGGGCCGAAGGTATGACGGTGGTGGCTGCATCCATGATTCGAATCTCGAAGAAAAACTGTTGGGCGGGTTGGCTGTCGTAAGAGTTAGCAGCGCCGTCAGACAGGGTCAATCGGGCTGAAATGGCCTTGATTCGAAAGAAAATTTACAGCCGCACACGGGGCTCTTGGGCTGGCACGGTGTTGCATGCGCGTCGCTTACGGCAGCGTACCGCCGCCGCCCGGCAACACGCCCTGTCGGGACTGTAAAAGCCTGTACGACGCACAATCACGCGCAATCGCTAAGGCCCGATCCATGATTTTTTCGCCGGGCACGCCGTCAATTTAATCGTGGCTCACAGAGCAGAATTCACGGCACGTTTCGGGATGACCACCGTCCTTTTTTGCGCTAGGCTCTGCGACGGTCCATGCTGCCCGCCGCTCGCTCCGCAAGGAAAGGTGAAAGCATCTTCGAGCACCGCCCTCATACCTCTCTTGATCGTCGAGGTCTGGCAACGCGAGCACCAGCATGCATCGACTCGGGAGTTGTCATGTTTTCAATCGAGCAAGCCAAGCAGATGGCCAGGACGTTGCGCGTCGGGCTGCAGGCGCAGGGTCATGAAGTGTCCCATTCCAGCGCTTTGGAAATGGTCGCCCGGCAACTGGGGCACAAGGACTGGAACACCGCATCAGCCAGCCTGGCGCCGATCGCTTCTTCGACCATCGGCTTCGACCGGGCCATCCCCATCCTGCGGATTTTCGACGAAGCCAAGGCCCGCGAGTTCTACTTGGATTTTCTGGGCTTCGAGGTCGAGTTCGAGCATCGTTTCGAAGCTGATTTGCCGTTGTACCTGGGCGTGGCACGAGGGAGTCTGCACCTGCATCTATCCGAACATCATGGCGATAGCTCGCCAGGCTCGACCGTGTTCGTGCCGATGCAGGGTGTGGAAGCGTTGCGCGACGAACTGCTGGCCAAGCGTTATGGCTATGGGCGTCCGCAGATCGTCGATCAGGGGTGGGGAAGGGTATTGGAAGTGTATGACCCGTTCGGCAACCGGATTCGCTTCTGCGAAGGGTGACAGCGGCCTGATCTAGGCCGTGATTTCGAGAAACTTGCGCACCCGTTCGGTATCAGGGTTGCTGAAGAACTTCGACGGTGGGGCTTTTTCGATGATCCGGCCCTTGTCCAGAAACACCACTTGATCGGACACGGCGCGGGCGAACTCCATTTCGTGGGTGACCACGATCATGGTGTAGCCCTCGCTGGACAGGTTCTTCATCACCTGCAACACCTCGCCGACCCGCTCGGGATCGAGTGCCGAAGTGGGCTCGTCGAACAGGATCACCTCCGGGCTCATGGCCAGCGCTCGGGCAATGGCCACCCGTTGCTTCTGGCCACCGGAAAGCGTGTAGGGGTAGGCCTCGTGCTTGTCGGCCAGGCCGACCTTTTCCAGCAGTTCCACGGCGATGGCACGCGCTTGGTCCTTAGGCATGCGCTTGACGTAGATCGGTGACTCCATGACGTTCTGGATCACGCTCAGGTGCGGCCACAGGTTGAAGCCCTGAAACACCATGCCGGTGCGGGCGCGCAGCGTGGCCAGCTCTTTGCTGGTCATCTTGCGGCGGGTCTGCTCATTGATGCCGATGCGCTGGCCAGCGATGTGGATGCTGCCTCGATCCGGCTCCTCCAGCCAGTTGATGCAGCGCAGCATGGTCGACTTGCCGGAGCCCGAGGAGCCCAGCACGCTGACCACTTCGCCCTTGTTCACCACCAGATCGATGTCGCGCAACACCTCGACGCCGTCGAAACTCTTGGAAAGCTTGCGGATACTGACCGCCGGGATGGCGATGCTGGGTTCAGACATGGTCGAATCCTCTTCTGGCGCCGAAACGGCCGGCGCGCTTGAGCGCCAGCTCCAGGCAGATGCTGATCAGCCAATACATCACGATCACCACCACGAACGCCTGGGTCGGGATGAAATAGGTGGACTGCACCGAGTTGGCGGCGGCAGTGAGTTCCTGCACGGTGATGATGGTCAGAAAGGCGGTGTCCTTCAGTGCAATGATCAACTGGTTGCCTAGCAGGGGACGGGTCTTGATCAGCAGTTGCGGCAGGGTGATGCGCAGGTACAGACGTAGCGGGGTGAAACCGTGCGCTTTGGCGGCTTCGATGTAACCTTCGGGCAATACCAGGCGGCTGCCGCGCAGGATCTCGGCGAAATAGGCTGCATGGTAGATCACCAGGGCCAGCAGGCCGGCGGTCCAGGCGCTCATGCGCAGACCCAGTTCCGGCAGGCCGTAGTAGAGCAGGTAGGCGAGAATCAGGAACGGCAGGGTGCGCATCAGGTTGATCCAACCGCGCACGACTATGGACAGCCGGTTGCGCTCCTCGAGCAGGAACACCCAGGCGCAGCCCAGTACGAAGGCGCAGATGATCGATAGCACGAACAGCCCCAGAGTGGCCAGCAGGCCATCCAGGAACAGCGCCCGTGCCTCCCACAGAATGGTCCATTCAGTCATGTCGATGATTCCTCACATGGCCAGCCGATTGGCTTTTCGTTCCGCCAGCCCTTGCAGCTTGAGCAGTACGCCGATGATCAGCATGTACAGCACGGCGGCGGCGAGGATGGGCGGCAGCGGATCGTAGGTCACCGCCGAGATGCGGTTGGTGACGCGGGTCAGGTCGACGATGCCGATCACGGCCACGGCCGGGCTGCCCTTGATCAGAAACGACATCTCGTTGACCAGGCCGGGCAGGCTGGTGGTGATCATTTGCGGCAACATGATGCGGCGAAAGAACACCCCACCGGTCATGCCGCAGGCCAGCGCGGCCTCGCGCTGGTCGCGGGAGAAACTGAGGAAGGCGGCGCGCCAGATTTCCGCGTTGAATGCGGCGGTGTTCAGGGTCATGGCGACGATGGCGGCCGTATTGCGATTCATGTTGATGCCGAACACCGGCGCCGAGAGGAACAGGAACAGCACCAGGGTCACCAGCGGTGTGGCCCTGGCCAGGCTGATATAGAGCACCAGCAATTGCTCGACGAACGGGACCTTGGCCAGGCGGATCAGGGCGATGACCAGGCCCAGGACGACACCGATGCCGATGGCGATGCCGCACAGCCACAGGGTGGTCCAGGCGCCTTCGAGCAAGAGTAGCCAGGCGTGTGTGTTCATGGCAGGCATCCTTGGCTGGGGTTTTTGCGTTGTATGTTCCGGCCTCTTCGCGGGCAGATGGCTCGCCGCCCGCCCCGCTCCCACAGGGATGAGTGATAAGCCGCGTAGACCTTGTGGGAGCGGGGCGGGCGGCGAGCCATCTGCCCGCGGAGAGGCCAGACCGACACAACCCGATCATTCAGGCGATCACTTCATCCCCGCCAACGTGTGGAACTGCTCGACGTTGGTGATCGGCTCCTTGGGCATGTCGGGGAAGGCTTCGCCGAACCACTTGGTCTGCAACGCGGCCAGACGCCCGTTGGCGCGGATCTGATCCATGAAGCCGCTGAGGAACGTGAGCAGCTCCGGGCTGTTCTTCGGCACGGGCCAGGCGGCGAAGCCGGCGCCCGACACGGCAATGCCCTTGGCGAAGGTGTCGCCACGGGTCTTGACCAGGTCGTTCACCGAGATCAGCGCGTTCACGGCGTAGTCCAGGCGACCGTTGGCCAAGTCGGCGTAGATTTCCGGGTACGACGGATACTCCACCACCTTGCCCATCTCGCAACCCTTGTCCTTCATCATTTTCTTGAGTTCGGGCAGGCGTGCCAGCAGTGCGCTGCCGGCCTGCACGCCGACGGTCTTGCCGCACAGGCTGGCGATATCGCTGAGGCGCTTGTCATCGGCACGCTTGACGTAGAAGTGTTGGGCGGACGCGAAAGGCGGGGCGAAGTTGAACACACGCAGACGCTCATCGGTGACCAGGGCGCCGGTGAAGGCCACGTCGTACTGGCCGGAAGAAACTGACGCCAGCAGCCCGGTCCAGGGCAGGATGTCCTGCTTGACGTCGATGTTCTGGGTTTTGGCGTAGGCCTTGAGGTCCTCCAGCAGCTCCTTGTGAAAGCCTTCGGGTTTGCCATCGACGATGTAGTTGAACGGTGCGTAGTCATCCTCGGTGGCGACACTCAGGAAACCTTTGCTCTTCACCTCGGCCAGGTCGGCATGGGCGCCGAACGAGGTCGAGAGTACCAGCGTGGCCAGGCTCAACGTGCGCAGCAGGCCCAGGGATGTGCCGGTCATCGAACGCTTGCGGGGTTGCTTCATGGATGCTGCTCCCGAGGGTTGAAATAGGCCTGATCGTTTCGCTGAACGAAGGCGTTCAGTGGCATGGCCCCAACCTTAGTGAGGCGTCTGCGCACAGCGATAGGGGCAGTTGGGCGCATTCGACTGGCCAGTTGCGTGCGCAAAAAAGCATGGCGCGCTATTTGCAAAGTCCATCGATCGGCACGGGTGCCAACAGGTTGGCTCGCCCTGGAAACCGGGCGGGTCCAGGACAGGTGAAAGCGCTTCGACGCGGATCAATCCGCGGCGGGCCATCGCGGAGCGAGAGCATGATCGATCACGTGTTTTACCTGGATTTCGACCAGCAGCGCGGCTTGCAGGAGCAACTGCGCGAGTCTCTGGTGTCGGCGATTCTGGGCGGAGGGTTTCCACCCGATGAGCCCTTGCCGTCGTGCCGCAAGCTGTCCCAGCAACTGAGCATTTCGCGCAATACCGTGGCACTGGTGTACGAGAGCCTGCTGGATAACGGCTATCTGGTGAGTCGTCCCCGCAGTGGTTACTACCTGCATGCCGACTACTGCGGCGGCGATGCGCGCAACGCCTGGCCGTCGTTCAGCCGTCACCGTCCGGTCGGCTACAGCGATACCTGCGATGCGGAGCGCGCTCCGGATTGGGCCGGGCGCCTGAAGATGCTCCCCAGTTTGAAGCACGGCGTCTTGCGGCCGGGTGACTGGAGTGGCTTCAGCTACCCGTTCATCTACGGGCAGCCCATACGGGACTTGTTCCCGTTGGAACGCTGGCGTGAAGTGTCGCGCAATACCCTGCGCAGCGAACGCGATCAAGGCTGGTTGTGCGATCGTTTCGACCGCGACGATCAGATGCTCATCGAACAGCTGCGCACCCGCGTGCTGCCCAAGCGGGGCATCTGGGCCAGCTCTGACGAAATCCTCCTGACCCTGGGCTCGCAGAACGCACTGTACCTGCTGGCCACACTGCTGATGACGCATGGCGTCAAGGTGGCCATCGAGAACCCCGGTTTTCGCGACGCCCTGAGCATCTTCGAATTGCAAGGTGCGCACGTGCACAAGCAGGACATCGACGCTCAAGGACTGGTGGTGGACGCTCGCCTGGACGACTGCGACTACCTCTATGTGACGCCGGGCCATCAGGTGCCCACCGGCATCGCCATGAGTGCCGCACGACGGACCCGCCTACTGCAGCATATTCGCCAGCACGACCAGATCCTCATCGAGGACGACTACGACGCCGAGCTCAACCTGGACCATCATCCGCAGCCCGCGCTCAAGGCCAGCGACAGCAGTGGGCGGGTGATCTACCTGAGCAGCTTGTCGAAAGCATTTTCACCAGGGCTGCGCCTGGGTTACATGGTGGCCGATGCCGAACTGATCAGCGAGCTGCGGGCCCTGCGCCGCTTGATGTACCGGCACCCGCCGTTGAACAACCAACGCATGCTGGCCGAGTTTCTCGCTCAAGGTCACTACGATGCGCACCTGCGCCGCTTTCGCGAGGAACATGGGCGGCGACGGGCCTCGATGCAGGACGCTGTGAGCCGATGTCTGAGCAGTTGCCAGCATCTGGGCAGCGACAGTTCCAGCGCGTTCTGGCTCAAGACGCCGGCCGGCGTGGATACCCAGAAACTGGCGTGGGCAGCGGCGCAGAAGAGCATTCTGATCGAATCCGGAGCGCAGTTCTTCTTCAACCCCGCACCGCCCGGGAATTTCATGCGGCTGGGTTTTCATGCCATCGATGCCGACAAGATCCGGCCAGGAATAGAGCAGTTGGCCGGTGTGCTGGAGGGGGTGTGAGGGGCTTGAGTCTTGTGGTGCTTGTGCTGGCCTCTTCGCGGGCAGAGCCCGCTCCCACATAAAATCCGGTCCATTGTGGGAGCGGGGAGGGCGGCGAGCTCTCTGCCCGCGAAGAGGCCAGCCCATTCACCGCGAATACCTGCCTGAAAACTCACTGATCACCTCATCGAAAATCCCCAGCGCTTCCTCCACCTGGGCGGCATTGACGATGCATGGCGGCACCACGTGCAAGCGGTTCTCGACGATGAAGGTCAGCAATCCGCGCGCCTGAAACGCCGCCTTCATCTGGCCCATCACCGGAGCGGCCAGCGGCGTCTTGAGTGTTCTGTCGCTGATGAACTCCAGTGCCCAGAACAGGCCGATCCCGCGGGCCTCGCCGATCAACGGGTACTTCGCTGCCAGCGCCCGCAAACCGGGCCCCAGCACTTCATGGCCGATCTGCCGGGCGTTGTCGACGATGCCTTCCTCGGCCATCACGTCCAGCGTCGCCACGATGGCCGCCATGGCCAGCGGATGCCCGGAATAGGTCAGGCCGCCGGGGAAGAAATGGTCATCGAAATACTCGGCAATGGGTTTGGAAATCATCACCCCACCGGCGGGCACGTAGCCGGAGTTGACCCCTTTGGCGAAGCAGATCAGGTCCGGCACGATGTCGAAATGGTCCAGTGCCAGCCAGCTGCCGGTGCGCCCGAAACCGGCCATCACTTCATCGAGAATCACCAGAATGCCGTACTCGTCGGCCAGCGCGCGCACGCCGGCCAGGTAGCCCTTGGGCGGCACCAGGATGCCGGCCGTGCCGGGTACGCTTTCCAGCAGGATGGCCGCAATGGCAGCCGGGCCTTCGCATTCGATGACCCGGCGCAGGTGCTGCAGCGCGCGTTCACATTCTTCCTGCTCGTTGGTGGCATGAAACTCGGTGCGAAACAGGTACGGATTGAAGAAATGCACATGGCCGCGGGCGAATTCATTGGGCACTCGCCGTGGATCACCCGTGGCGACGATGGCCGCGCCGGTGCTGCCATGGTAGGAGCGGTAGGCGGAAAGAATCTTGTCGCGCCCGGTGAACAGCCGCGCCATGCGCATGGCGTTCTCGTTGGCGTCCGCGCCGGCATTGGTGAAGAACACTTTGCTGAAGTGGCTCGGTGCCCGCGCCAGGATGCGCTTGGCCGCCTCGCCGCGCATCAGGTTGGCCGTGGCTGGAGCCACCGTGACCAGGCTGCTGGCCTGCTCGACGATGGCCGCGATCACTTTCGGATGCTGATGGCCAATGTTGGTGTTGACCAACTGGCTGCTGAAGTCCAGATACTGACGTCCCTCGTAGTCCCACAGCGTGCAGCCCTGGCCGCCGGCGATCACCAGCGGGTTCAGCGCGCCCTGGGTCGACCAGGAATGGAACACGAATTCGCGGTCCAGGGCGTACACGTAGTCGTTGGAAACGGGCGTGCTCATGGGCTACCTCTGCAGGATCGTAGTCAGCCAAGGCTGGTGGCGGGGCCGTGATCGCACGGCGGTGGCCCACGATAGGAACAAACACGGCCGCGCCCGTAGGGCCAGATGGGCTGAAACAGTGGGTCAGGCCGTTCGACTGGCCCAGGCAAACCGCGTAACTGTCCCTTGGCCCGCGGCTGGTTTTGGTTACGCTTGGCAGTCTCTCTCCAGCTTTTTCAGGACCCGTGACCATGGCTCACAGTTTCGATATCCACCCCGCTGTCAGCCCTATGACGCGTACAGCCAGTCTCGACAGCCCCGAGATCCTTCAGGCGCGCATCGACCTGGCGGCCTGTTTTCGCATGGCGGCGAAACTGGGTATGGCCGAGGGGATCTGCAACCACTTTTCCTTTGTGCTGCCCGGCCATCCGCAGTTGTTTCTGGTGAACCCGTTCGGTCTGGCGTTCGCCGAAGTCACCGCGTCCTCGTTGCTGATCTGCGATTTTCAGGGGCGCGTCCTGGCCGGTGAAGGCAAGCCGGAGGCGACGGCGTTTTTCATCCACGCCCAACTGCATCGCCTCAACCCGCGTGCCACCGCCGCGTTCCACACCCATATGCCCAACGCCACGGCGCTGTGCATGCTCGAAGGCGACCCCTTCGTGTGGGCCGGGCAAACAGCGTTGAAGTTCTATGAGCGGATGGTGGTGGACGAGCACTACAACGGCCTGGCCCTGGACGATGCCGAGGGCGAGCGCATCTCGCGCGCGGCCGGTGAGGCGGATATCGTCATGCTCAAGAATCACGGCCCGCTGGTGCTCGGCCCCAGCATCGCCGAAGCGTGGGATGACCTGTACTACCTGGAGCGGGCCGCCGAAGTGCAACTCAAGGCCATGGCCAGCGGCCGCCCGCTCAAGCCTGTGCCCCACGCCATCGCCAGCGCCGCGTGCCGGCAGATGCTGGTCGGCAACGCCGAGAGCGCGCGTCTGCACCTGGAGAGTGTCAAGCGCAGTCTGACGGGCAGCGGCTACGACCTGTAGATGCAGCCAGTTAGCATGAAGCGGCTGGATTCGATGGCGACCCGAAGGACGCTTTCGCGGCCGATGACCGCTCCTACAGGAGTGTACGGTGTTTCGTAGGAGCGGTGTGTGGCCGCGAAACAGGCGCTGCGCAGTTTCTTGCAGGCATTAAAAAGCCGGCTTATGGCCGGCTTCTCGTCGACGATCTTGCCTTACTTTTGGTAAGCCGCAACCGCCTGCAAACTGTTGACCAGCCTGAGCTGGTGAGGGCCAAAGAATACGCACGGGCGGGTGGCTGTGCAAATCTCTTTTTCCCCTCAAGGCCAAATGCCTTTGCTGCGCCCATGAAAAACCCCGGCCTGGGCCGGGGTTTTCGGTACAGCGACGGATTAGCCTTTGTACGCGGCGACCGACTTGGTGATTTCGGCGCGGGCGGCGTCTGCGTCGCCCCAGCCTTCGATCTTCACCCATTTGCCTTTTTCGAGATCCTTGTAGTTCTCGAAGAAGTGCTTGATCTGTTCCAGCAGCAGCGGCGGCAGATCAGTGTATTCCTTGACGTCCACATACAGCTGCGACAGCTTGTCGTGCGGTACGGCGATGACCTTGGCGTCGCCGCCGCCGTCGTCGGTCATGTGCAGGATGCCGACCGGACGGGCGCGGATGACCGAGCCTGGTGCAACCGGGTAAGGGGTGACGACCAGCACGTCGAGGGGGTCGCCGTCATCGGCCAGGGTGTTGGGGATGAAACCGTAGTTGGCCGGGTAGAACATCGGCGTGGCCATGAAACGATCGACGAACAGGGTGTCGCTGTCCTTGTCGATTTCGTATTTGATCGGCGCGTGGTTGGCCGGAATCTCGATGGCGACGTAGATGTCGTTCGGCAGGTCTTTGCCAGCCGGAATCTTGCTGTAGCTCATTGGGCGTTGCCCCCGTGGTTTGGGCCAGTCTGAAGGCCGTGCAGGCCGAAAATGTGGGCGCGATTATAGGCACATTGTAGGAGCGCATGCCACACGCGCCACGGTCCGGCCCCGGTCGTCTGCAGCGCCTGCCGACGCGGCTCGCGCCGCTGCTACAGGGGACCGTGTTCATCCAGGCGATGCAGGCCATCGGCAACCCATCGCATGTGCCAACGCCGCGTTTGCCGGCAATCACATCCCCTGTAGCAGCGGCGCGAGCCGCGTCCGGGCGTTACGCAGGTCGGGGGAGGGCCGCGAGCCGCTGGAGCGGATCCTGGCGATAAAACAGGCGCAGCTGTTCATAGACCAGCGGATAGGCCTCGTGCAGCAAATCCGGCGCGGCGAAGAAATACTCGCTGGTGACGGCGAAGAACTCCGCCGGGTTTTCCGCCGCATAGGGGTCGATGGCCGTTTCCGCATCCGGATCGGCATCGAGCTGGCGATTGAGATCGTCGTAGGCGTGCTGCATGGCGCTGGCCCAGTCGCTCACATGCATGTCCCCGTGCAGCGGCGGCAGGCCGTTGGCGTCGCCGTTGAGCATGTCGAGCTTGTGCGCCAGTTCGTGGATGACCAGGTTGTAGCCGTCCCAGCCACCGCTGGTCATCACCCCCGACCAGGCAAGGATGACCGGCCCCTGTTGCCAGGCCTCGCCACTGTGCTCGCCGTCCCACTGGTGCTCCACGCCGCTGGGATCGCGGTAGCGCTGCGGGCTGACGAAATCGTCGGCGTACAGGACGATTTCGTGAAAGCCCTGATACCAGTCCAGATCGCCCAGTTGCAGCAACGGCAATTGCGCCTGTGCCGCAAGGTGAAGGCGGGCGCGATCGTCGAGTTCGACACCGGGCAGGCAGGTCAGGGCCTTGGCCTGCAGGAACAGCACGCAGGCCTCGCGCAGGTGTTGGTCCTGCCGTGCATCGAGGCCCTCGAGGATCGGCAGGTCTTCACGCACCGTTTGCCACAGCGCGTCATCGATACGGTGGCGGTCCAGAATCCGCTGGCGCCGCCAGGCCTTTAACGACCACATGATTTCAGCGCGACGGGGCAGGGCCGCCCATACGGCTGCGCACCAGGCCGATGATCATCGGCAGCAGCGAAATCAGGATGATCGCGACGATCAGCAGGGTCAGGTTCTGTTTGATGAACGGCATGTTGCCGAAGAAGTAGCCCAGGGTCACCAGACCACAGACCCACAACACCGTGCCCAGCACACTGAAGCCCAGGAAGCGCGGGTAGTGCATCTTGCCGACACCGGCCACGAACGGGGCAAAGGTACGCAGGATCGGCAGGAACCGCGCCAGGGTAACGGTCTTGCCGCCGTGGCGAGCATAGAAGGCGTGGGTCTGATCCAGATAGTCGCGACGAAAGATCTTGGAGTCCGGGTTGCTGAACAGCTTGTCGCCCACGGTACGCCCGACGGTGTAGTTGGTGCTGTCGCCCAGGATGGCGGCGGTCATCAGCAGGCCCGCGAGCAGGAACGGGTCCATGCCGCCACCGGCCGCCACGGCACCGGCGATGAACAACAGCGAGTCACCGGGCAGGAAAGGCATCACCACCAGGCCGGTTTCGCAGAAGATCACCAGGAACAGGATCGCGTAGACCCAGGTGCCGTACTGGGTCACCAGCATGTTGAGGTACACATCCAGGTGCAGGATGAGGTCGATGAAGCTGAATTCCATGGCGGGTACCTGTGCTGATTCGATCTTTGAGAATCCGCGCAGTATACCGATGGGTGAAGCAGGTTTGTTGGCCGGTTTGCCAGGCACACGCAACCGACCGGCGGTCGCATGTCGGCGCAGTGAAACCATCAGGGTGGGTAGAGCAGGACAGGGTCGGCAGAACAGGCGGGGGACGCCAAGGCATCCCCCGCTGCCATGGGGTTAGAAGAAGCCCAGTGGATTGATGTCGTAGCTGACCAGCAGGTTCTTGGTCTGCTGGTAGTGGTCAAGCATCATCTTGTGGGTCTCGCGGCCCACGCCGGATTTCTTGTAGCCACCGAACGCGGCATGCGCCGGGTACAGGTGGTAGCAGTTGGTCCAGACCCGTCCGGCCTTGATCCCGCGGCCCATGCGCCAGGCACGGTTGATGTCGCGGGTCCAGACCCCGGCACCCAGGCCGAACTCGGTGTCGTTGGCGATGGCCAGGGCTTCGGCTTCGTCCTTGAAGGTGGTGATGCTGACCACCGGGCCGAAGATTTCCTCCTGGAACACGCGCATCTTGTTCGTGCCTTTGAGCAGGGTCGGCTGGATGTAGTAGCCGGTCGACAGGTCACCTTCGAGCTTCTGCACCTGGCCGCCGGTGAGCAGTTCGGCGCCTTCACCCTTGGCGATTTCCAGGTAGGAGAGAATCTTGTCGAACTGCTGCTCCGACGCCTGGGCGCCGACCATGGTGTCGGTATCCAGCGGATCGCCGCGCTTGATCTGCTCGACCTTTTTCATGACTTCCTTCATGAAAGCCGGGTAGATGGATTCCTGCACCAGCGCGCGGGAAGGGCAGGTGCACACCTCGCCCTGGTTGAAGAAGGCCAGCACCAGGCCTTCGGCGGCTTTCTCGATGAAGGTCTGCTCGGCCTGCATGATGTCTTCGAAAAAGATGTTCGGCGATTTGCCGCCCAGCTCCACCGTCGAGGGAATGATGTTCTCGGCAGCACATTTCATGATGTGCGAGCCCACCGGTGTCGAGCCGGTGAAGGCGATCTTGGCGATGCGCTTGCTGGTGGCCAGCGCTTCGCCAGCCTCCTTGCCGAAACCCTGGACCACGTTGAGCACGCCTGGCGGCAGCAGGTCGCCGATCAACTCCATCAGTACCGTGATGCCCAGCGGCGTCTGTTCGGCCGGCTTGAGCACCACGCAGTTGCCGGCGGCCAGTGCCGGGGCCAGCTTCCAGGCGGCCATCAGGATCGGGAAGTTCCAGGGAATGATCTGCCCGACCACGCCCAGCGGCTCGTGGATATGGTAGGCGACGGTGTTGCCATCGATTTCGGCGGCGCTGCCTTCCTGGGCCCGCAGGCAACCGGCGAAGTAGCGGAAATGATCGGCCGCCAGCGGAATGTCGGCGTTCAGGGTTTCGCGAATGGCCTTGCCGTTGTCCCAGGTTTCGGTGATGGCCAGGGTTTCCAGATTCTGTTCGATACGGTCGGCGATCTTCAGCAGGATCAGCGAGCGAGCCTGTACCGACGTCGTGCCCCACGCCTCGGCGGCGGCATGGGCGGCGTCCAGCGCCTTGTCGATGTCGCGGGCATTGGAGCGGGGGAATTCGGCGATGGGCTTGCCGTTGACGGGTGAGGTGGTGGTGAAGTAGTTGCCGTCCACCGGCGCGACGAATTCGCCGCCAATATAGTTGCCGTACTTGGCCTTGAACTCGACCTTGGCGCCTTCGGTGCCCGGGTGTGCGTAACGCATGGGGAGTCTCCTGCTGTTGTGGTTCTGTGGAGGACGCGCGGTAGCGCCCCTTAAGCGTAGAACAAAGCCAGGCAGGGCGCCTTGAAACCACTGGACAGCGGCAGGCGGGAAGCGGGTGGTCGCCAATCAAAGGATGCGATTTTTCCTACCCTACGCTACCCTGCCTCGACGTTTTACGAGGCCAACCATGCACATTCACATTCTCGGTATCTGCGGCACCTTCATGGGCTCTCTGGCGGTGCTCGCCAAGGAACTGGGCCACCGTGTCACCGGGTCGGACGCCAACGTCTATCCGCCCATGAGCACCCAGCTGCAAGCTCAGGGCATCGAGTTGACCCAGGGCTACGACGCCACTCAGCTGGAGCCTGCACCCGATCTGGTGGTGATCGGCAATGCCCTGTCGCGCGGCAACCCAGCGGTCGAATACGTGCTGAACAAAGGCCTGCCCTACGTTTCCGGCCCCCAATGGCTGGCCGACCATGTGCTGCAGGGGCGCTGGGTGCTGGCCGTTGCCGGCACCCACGGCAAGACCACCACCAGCAGCATGCTGGCCTGGGTGCTGGAGCATGCTGGCATGGCGCCGGGCTTTTTGATCGGCGGCGTGCCACAGAATTTCGCGGTGTCCGCCCGCCTGGGGCAGACGCCGTTCTTCGTGGTCGAGGCAGACGAATACGACAGCGCGTTTTTCGACAAGCGCTCCAAGTTCGTCCACTACCGCCCGCGGACCACGATCCTCAACAACCTGGAATTCGATCACGCTGACATCTTCCCCGACCTGGCGGCTATCGAGCGTCAGTTCCATCACCTCATCCGCACGGTGCCCAGCGAGGGCCTGGTCATCCACCCCACCACCGAGCCGGCTTTGAGTCGCGTGATCGAGATGGGTTGCTGGACACCGGTGCAGACCTCGGGCGAAAACGGTCAATGGCAGGCGAATCTGCTCAGTGCCGATGGCTCGCGCTTCGAAGTGTCGTTCGAGGGTGTGGTGCAGGGCACGGTGGATTGGCCGCTGACCGGCCAGCACAACGTGGCCAATGCCTTGGCAACCCTGGCCGCCGCCCGCCACGTCGGTGTGGTTGCGCCGTTGGGTATCGAGGCGCTGTGCGCGTTCAAGAGCGTCAAGCGGCGCATGGAATGGGTCGCCGAAGTGCAGGGCGTCACCCTCTACGACGATTTCGCGCACCACCCCACGGCTATCGCCACGACGTTGGACGGCCTGCGCAAGCGCATTGGTGATGCGGCATTGATCGCGGTGATCGAACCGCGTTCCAACTCCATGAGGCTTGGCGCGCACCGCGACGGCCTGCCCGAGAGCGTCCGCGACGCCGATCAGGTGATCTGGTACGCGCCCCCCAATCTGGGCTGGGACCTGGCCGCGACGGCGGCGCAGTGCCCGGTCCCGGCAATCGTGGCCGATTCGCTGGAAGCCATCATCGAGCGGGTCAAGGGCCAGGCTCGGCCCGGCACCCATGTGGTGATCATGAGCAACGGCGGCTTCGGCGGCCTGCATCTGAAACTGGCGGAGGCGCTCAAATGAGTAGCCCGCAGCGCATCACCCTGGCCATGACCGGCGCCTCGGGCGCGCAGTATGGCTTGCGCCTGCTCGACTGCCTGGTGCGTGAGGATCGCGAGGTGCATTTCCTTATCTCCAAGGCCGCGCAACTGGTGCTGGCCACCGAGACCGACGTCACCCTGCCGGCCAAACCGCAGGCCATGCAGGCTTTTCTCAATGAGTACACCGGAGCGTCCGCCGGGCAGATCCGCGTGTATGGCAAGGAAGACTGGATGTCGCCGGTGGCCTCGGGCTCCGGTGCGCCCAGTGCGATGGTGGTGGTGCCGTGCTCGACGGGAACGCTGTCGGCCATCGCCACCGGCGCCTGCAACAACCTCATCGAGCGTGCCGCCGACGTCACCCTCAAGGAGCGGCGGCAGTTGATTCTGGTGCCGCGGGAAGCACCGTTTTCGACCATTCATTTGGAAAACATGCTCAAGCTGTCGCAGATGGGCGCGGTGATCCTGCCGGCGGCGCCGGGGTTCTATCACCAGCCGCAGACCATCGACGACCTGATCGACTTCGTCGTCGCGCGCGTGTTGAATCTGCTCGATATTCCTCAGGACATGCTGCCGCGTTGGGGGGAGCACCACCACGGCAGCGACGACTGAGGCGCGGGCGGCAAGCTATTTGCCCAGGCGCCGCAGCTCGTCCGACTCCACCACGCGCACGCCGTCCTGTTCCTCCAGCGCCAGGCGCCATAGCGCGCGGGCCAGTTGCAGCGCTTCGATGCCGTGGTACTTGCCCGGAATCAGTTTCGACAGGGGCCCGGCAATGCGCTCGGCCAGGCGTGCCTCGACGCGGTCACCGATCAGCAGCGAAGGCCGGGCGATGGTCAGTTGCGGCCAGCCCTGCGCACGCAGGGCCTCTTCGGTTTCGCCCTTCACCCGATTGTAGAAAACCGAGGATTGCGGGTCGGCGTCGATGGCGCTGATCAGCAGAAAGTGCCGCGCGCCCAGTTCCAGGGCGCGCTGGGCATAGGCGACGATGAGCGTATGGTCGACCTCGCGAAACGCCTCTTGGGAGCCGGCTTGCTTGATGGTCGTGCCCAGGCACGAGAAGGCGATGTCCACCGGCCCTTGCAGGTCTGCCAGCAGCGGCAGCAACGGCCCCACCGGGTTTTCCAGGTGCGCGTGCTCGGCGAGGGGGCGGCGGGTAGGCGCCAGGACTCTTTTCACGGTGGGTTCGGCGAGCAGGCGATCGAGCAGATGCTCGCCGGTCAGGCCCGTGGCGCCCGCGAGAAGGATGTGCTGCGGCGTCAAGTACATGCGGTGTCTCCCTTGATACAGGCAGCGTGAAGCGGATGCCCTATGGCGTGTTATCAGGCGCTGCGGCAGCGTGCAATGCGCGCTTGGCCTGTTGTTGGCGCAATCGCTGCCAATGCGCGAGCACCCCCTTGGGCGCCCAGATCTGTGGCTGCGAGGCCTCGTAATTGTCGGCGATCTCCCGTTCGGCAACGTGCCGGCTGGCAAGTTCGAATGCCTGCTGCAGGTCGTCCGTCTGGTTCAGGGCCTGGGCGAACAGGGCGTCGCCGAAATAGGTGAAGTCGGCCTCTTCGGAGCAGCCGAAGGACACGCGGTCGGCTCGCGAGGCGGTCATGATCAGGGTTTTCTCGTCCCTGAGCGCTGGAATGAAACCGCCCGAGTAGCAGGCCGAAATGACTACCACCTTGTCGCGGCCCTTGAGCGGTGCCAGCACGGCGGCCAGTTCATCGGCCGGCAGGTCGCCCAACTGCAGGCGAGGTTGGTCGAGCACCAGTTCGTGCTCGCTGGTGCCGTGGCTGGTCAGGTAGATGAACACCAGGTCTTCCGGGCCGCTGCGCGCCGCCAGCGTCTGGACGCTGCGGCTCAGGGTTTCGCGACTGGCCATCGCGCGATCGGCCAGGTGATCACGATGGTTGGCCAGGGTGATCTGGCCGATGGCGCCGAAACGGCTGGCGAGCATGCCGGTGACGTAGTCGGCTTCGCGCATGAACACGCTTTGCTTGCCATCCCCGGCCAGCGCCAGGCTGTACAGTTCGATCGCCGCGGTGGACGGCGGAACGGCGGCGAGCGCCTGCTCCAGCAGCCGACCCTGGTTGAGCAGCCCCTGCTCCAGCGGATCGGGCAACAGGTGGCCCTGGGCGTCGCGAATGCGCTGGCCATTGAGCCAAAAGCCGACCTGGGTGCTGCCATCCTTGAGGGTCAGGGTGCCCTGGCCTTGATAGGTGTCGTTCTCGAAGATGCCGCTGTAGGTGCTGCCGTCGGCCAGGGCCAGCCAACCCTTGCCACTGAAGCGCCAGTCGGCGAATTCGCCCTTGTAGTGGCTGCCATCGCTGGCGAACATTTCGCCCTTGCCGCTGAGCACGCCTTCCTTGAAGGTGCCGATCCACACGTCGCCTGCGGCATTCTCGTAGCGGCCACGGCCGTGCAGCTGGTTGAGGTGGAAGTTGCCGATGTACTGGTCGCCGTCGGCGTTGCTGAACGTGCCGTGGCCTTCGAGCAGGCCGTTGACGAAGGTGCCAGTGAACTGATTGCCCGCCGCATCGCTGCGCGTGCCTTCGCCATTGGGTTTGCCGTGGGCGAACCAGCCCTGGTACTGGCTGCCGTCGTCGAGCTCGATGTGGCCTTCACCCCAGTACTGATCTTCCTTGAAGCCGCCGCGGTACGACACGCCGGCTTCCTTGAAGGTGCCCTCACCCTGGCGCCGTCCCTTGACGAAGCCGCCGGTGTAGGTGGTGCCGCGCGCGATCAGCGTTCCCTGGCCATGAAACAGTCCATGGTCGAAGCCGCCGGTGTAGACCTCGCCATTGCGCCCGTGCCATTGGCCCTGGCCCTGCCACTGGCCGTCCTGGAACTGCCCGGCGTAGCCGCTGCCGTTGGGGTAGTCGACCCGGCCCTGGCCCTGCAACAGCCCATTGACCACGTCCCCCCGATAGCGACCGCCATCGGGCAGTCGCGCATCGGGCGGCGACAGTGGCTCGCCATCCCCGCAAGCGGCGATCAACAACGACAGGGCGAGGGGGACGAGAGGGCGCATGAGCGGGTCCGGGCGATTGAGGCGCCGAGTATGCCGCAGATGCAAGGGTGGAAAACAGATGCAGGGTGCTTTTCGGCCACGCGCTGCCTGCACGCCGACAGCGTTCGGATGATCGTCGCCTGCCTGCTCGGTCCGTATCCCGCCAAGGGGTGCGCCATCTTGCATCACCCAGGCGTACGCCCGAGGTGCTTATAATGCCTGGCTTGCGAAGGAGACCCCCAATGTTGCTACGCGGTTTGACCTGGCTGGTCCTGTTCCAGCTGTTGGGCACGGCCCTCAATCATCTGATCCTGCCTGTGTTGCCCGGTCCGATCATCGGTCTGGTGCTGCTGCTGATCTACCTGATGGTCCGTGGCGAGGTCAGCGAGCCGCTGAGCCTGGCGGCCAACAACCTGTTGCGCTACCTGCCCTTGCTGCTGGTGCCGCCTGCAGTGGGCGTGATGGTGTATGCCCAGCAGATCGCCGATGACTTCTGGGCCATCGTCGGCTCGCTGGTGATTTCCGTCACGGTATCCACGGTGTTCGTTGGCTGGCTGATGCAGCGCCTGATCCGTCGCCGCCGACACGACACCCCGGTGCAACCATGATGCTGGACTGGCAGGGTGCGGTGCAGGCCGTCATCCATCATCCGCTGTTCGGCATCGGCATCACCTTGGGCGCCTATCAACTGGTGCTGGCCGGCTACGAGAAGACCCGCTGGATCTTCCTGCAACCGGTGCTGCTGTCGATGCTGCTGCTGGTCGCGGTGCTGGTCGGCTGCGGGATCAGCTATGCCGAATACCGCAAGAGCACGGAAATTCTCGGCATTCTGCTGGGCCCGGCGACGGTGGCCCTGGCGGTGCCGCTGTTCCTCAACCTGCGGCGGATTCGTCAGTTGCTGTGGCCGACGCTGATCACCTTGGGCCTGGGCGGCCTGTTCGCCACGGCCTTGTGCCTGCTGCTGGGGCGTTGGCTGGGGGCCGATCACATGATTCTGATGACCATGGCGCCCAAGTCGGTCACCTCGCCGATCGCCATGCTGGTGGCGGAGCAGATTGGTGGCGTCGCAGCGCTGGCGGCCGTGTTCGTGCTGATCACCGGCGTCATCGGTGGAATCTTCGGCCCCGGCCTGCTGTCTCTGCTGGGCGTCGAGCATCCGGCGGCGCGCGGGATGGCACTGGGCCTGAACGCGCATGCGGTGGGGACCTCGGTGGCATTGCAGGAAAGTGAAGAAACCGGCGCCTTCGCGGCGCTGGCCATGAGTCTGATGGGCGTCGGCACGGCGGTTTTCCTGCCGTTGGCCATCAGCGCATTCGCGTGAGGACACAAGCCATGACATTGCCGCTCTTTCCCCTCAACACCGTGCTGTTCCCAGGCTGCGTGCTGGACTTGCAGCTGTTCGAGGCGCGTTACCTGGACATGATCGGTCGCTGCATGAAGCAGGGTACCGGCTTCGGGGTGGTCGGTATCGTCGACGGCGCAGAAGTCGGCCACGCACCGAGCGCGCACGCCCAGGTGGGCTGCGAGGCGGTGATCATCGACTTCCAGCAGCAGGACAATGGCCTGCTGGGCATTCGCGTGAAAGGTGCGCGGCGCTTCCGTGTCGAGCGTACCGAGGTACAGAAGGATCAGTTGCTGGTGGCCGACGTGAGCTGGCTGGATGAGCAGGCGGACCCGCCGCTGACCGAAGAACATGCCGATCTGCAGGCCCTGTTGCAGGCATTGGCCGAACATCCCATGGTCGCCGCTCTGGGCATGACCGAAGGTGCTCAGGGACAGCAGTCGTTGGCCAACCAGTTGGCCTATCTGCTGCCGTTCACCGAGCAGGAGAAAAGCCGATTGCTGGCCCAGAGCGACCCTGGCGTGAGCCTGACGCAGATCCAGGCCCTGCTTGATACCCTGCAGGGTGACGCCCAGGCCTGATCTTTCGCAGGATCATGGGCGCTCCCTGCGCTTGGGCTACATATAGCGATACTGTTCCAGTGCCATCGGCAGCCCGTGCACGGCGAAGAAGCCGAGCAGCAGTGCGCATGCCGGTACTACCAGCCACCAGACATGCAGGGGCATGGCCGGCAGCGGCTTGCGATATTCCACGGCCGCCAGGCACGAGGCGCAGACGAAGCAGGCCAGCATGGTTCCGGCCATGATGTCGGTCGGCCAATGGGCGCCCAGGTAGACCCGCGACAAGGCAATCGACAGCGCTGGAATGCTCGCCAGGATGACCCAGACCAGGCGCATGCGCGGCGTCTGCCGACGTCCGGCCAGGATCGCCAGGCTCAGAAAGAACGCGAAGGCCGCCGAGCTGTGCCCGCTGGGCATGCTGAAGGTGGTCAGCGGTTCGAGCAGCACGTCGGGCCGCTGCCGCGCCACCAGGTGTTTCAGCGAGCCGTTGAGCAATGCGGTGATCAGCATGGTCGAGCAGGCGAACAGGGCCGGCCGCCATTGGCGGGTGATCAGCAGCAGTGCGGTGAGCAGTCCGGCCACCATGAACTGGGTGCGGAAATCGCCGATGCGTGTCACCAGCACCACGAAGGTTTCCGCGGCCTCGCTGCGGTGCTCCTGCACCAGGGTCTTGAGGCCGTTGTCCAGCGCGCTCAGGTGCGGGAAGCCGAAGAACAAGGCAATCAGCATGATCAAGGAGGCGATGGCGATCAGCATCGTGCCGCGCTCGCGGTTGCGCCACGTAGCATGCAGGCTCAGGCCCATCAACAAAGCGATACAGGCAACGACAATACCGGCCTGTGGCCAGAAGTCATCGGGCAGGGGCAGGCGGAATGCCGCACCGGTGGCCCAGCCTGGTAGCAGATAGGCCACGGACCAGCCGGCTGCCGCCACCAGACTGACGAGAATGAAGCGCGGCAAGGGCATGTCGAGCATGCCGGCGACCATGGGCAGCATCGGCCGCAGCGGGCCGATGAAGCGTCCGACCAGCAGGCTGGCGACGCCGTAGCGCTGGAAATAGCTCTCGGCGGTTTCCAGCCATTGCGGGTGCGTGCGCAGCAACGGCAGGCCACGGATGTTCTGGTGAAAGCGCCTGCCCAAGGCGTATGAAATGGCGTCGCCCAACAGGCCACCGGCGTAGCCCAGCAGCAGGGTTTCGCTGAGCGACAGCGCACCGTTGCCCGCCAGCACCGCCACGGCGAACAACACCACCGTGCCGGGTACGACGATCCCGGCGATCGCCAGGCATTCGATGCAGGCGATGGCGAAGATCGCCACGCCCAGCCACTGCGGATGCAACGTCAGCCAGCCTGTCAGACTGTCCAGCCATTCGCCCATGAGTCAGGTTCCTTGAAAGATCGAGAAATAATCGCGGCCTTCGATCTGGCCGCGACGCAGGGGGTTGCGCGTGCAGAAGCGGGCATAGCCGGCATCCACGAAGCGATAGGGCAGGTGTTCGTCACGGCCCAGCGGAATGCCCAGGCGCGTGGTCTGCACAACGTGCGGGACAGTGGCGCCGACGTCGTCGACGAACAGGTGCTCGGTGTCGAAGCGCTGGGCGTCCCACACCGGCACTTTCAGGCCCAGGGCCTTGCACAGCAGGGTCTGCCCGGCGCACAGGCGCTCGGCCGGACGCGGCTGGCCGCTCGCATCGGGATTGTTGAGCTGCATCTGGGCGAAGGCGTTGTCGTCGGTGCAGGCGTCGAGCCAGGGGTAGGCCGATTTGATCAGCACCGCGTTGCCCGGCCCCTGGGCACTGAAATTCAGCGAATCGCCACCGCGGGCGTAATACATATAGATGTGGCCGCCGTCCAGGAACAGCGCACGGCGCTTGTGGGTATAGCCAAGCGAGGCATGGCTGCCGCGATCCGTGACGTAGTACGCCTCGGTTTCGATGATGCGCGCCGACAGCCAATAGGGACCCTGACGATGGCGAATCACCTTGCCGAGCAACGCACGGGCCAGGGATTGCGCGTCGGTATCGAAAAAGGCGTCGGGCAACGGGTTGAACATAACGGGGTCCATTCGGTGTCGCGGTGGATGATAGCAATTGCACATCGGGCAGGCCCGTGGACATATGTTTAAAGAGGTGTTTTCGACCATCCGCCCGTCACCGCTGTTAGTGGGCGTACGTGACAGCTATAATCAGCCGCTTTCCTCTTTGCCAAGACCACAGAGACCATGACCGAGTCCGTTCTTGACTACATGACCCGCCTGGGTCGCGCCGCCCGCGAAGCCTCGCGGGTCATTGGCCGTGCCAGCACCGCGCAGAAGAATCGCGCCCTGCAGGCGGCGGCCAGTGCCTTGGACAGCGCCCGCGCCGAACTGGTTGCCGCCAACGAGCAGGATTTGGCATCGGGTCGCGCCAATGGCCTGGACGCGGCCATGCTCGAGCGCCTGGCGCTGACCCCTGCGCGCATCGACGGCATGATCGTCGGCCTGCGCCAAGTGGCCAGCCTGCCGGACCCGGTCGGCGCGATCCGCGACATGAGCTACCGGCCTTCGGGCATCCAGGTCGGCAAGATGCGCGTGCCCCTGGGCGTGGTCGGCATCATCTACGAGTCGCGGCCCAACGTGACCATCGACGCCGCCAGCCTGTGCCTGAAGTCGGGCAACGCGACCATCCTGCGTGGCGGCTCCGAGGCCATCCATTCCAACCGCGCCATCGCCGCCTGCATCCAGCGCGGCCTGGCCGAAGCCGGCTTGCCCGCCGCCGTGGTACAGGTGGTCGACACCACTGACCGCGCGGCGGTCGGCGCCCTGATCAGCATGCCCGAGTACGTGGACATCATCGTGCCGCGCGGCGGGCGTGGTCTGATCGAGCGCGTCAGCCGCGAGGCCAAGGTGCCGGTGATCAAGCACCTGGACGGCATCTGCCATGTGTTCGTCGACGCCGGGGCCGACCTGGCCAAGGCGCAACGCATCGCCTTCAATGCCAAGACCTATCGCTACGGCATCTGCGGGGCCATGGAAACCCTGCTGGTCGACCAGTCGGTGGCGGCCAGCTTCCTGCCGCCGATGGCCGCCCAGTTCCGCGAGAAAGGCGTCGAGTTGCGCGGTTGCCCGCGCACCCGCGACCTCATCGACGCGGTACCGGCCAGCGAAGAGGACTGGGATACCGAGTACCTCGCGGCCATCCTGTCGATCCGTGTGGTCGACGGCCTGGACCAGGCGATCGCGCACATCAACCAGCACGGCTCGCACCACACCGATGCGATCGTGACCGAGCAGCAGGGTCACGCCCGGCATTTCATCGCCGAAGTCGACTCGGCCTCGGTCATGGTCAATGCCCCGACCTGTTTCGCCGATGGCTTCGAGTATGGTCTGGGCGCCGAGATCGGCATTTCCACCGACAAGATCCATGCTCGCGGTCCAGTGGGGCTGGAAGGCCTGACCTGCGAGAAATACGTGGTGATCGGCGACGGGCAGTTACGCGGCCAGGAGCCGGTCTGAGTTGACCGCACCGAGCCGCCCCGGTCCCCACGCTGTACACTCCCGCGCTGCGCGTCGAATCGGCGTGCTGGGCGGTACCTTCGACCCGGTGCACATCGGTCATCTGCGCGGCGCCGTGGAGGTGGCCGAGGCACTGGGTCTGGATGACCTGCGGCTGGTGCCCAGCGCGCGGCCGCCGCATCGTGACCAGCCGCAGGTATCGGCCGAGCAGCGCCTGGCCATGGTGCGTGCCGCGGTGCAGGGGCTGGCGCCCTTGAGCGTGGATGACCGCGAACTGACGCGCGACAAACCGTCGTACACCCTCGACACCCTGGTGTCGATGCGTGCCGAGCTGGACCCGCAAGACCAGTTGCTCCTGCTGCTGGGCTGGGACGCCTTTTGTGGCCTGCCCACCTGGTACCGCTGGGAAGAACTGCTGCAGCACTGCCATATCGTCGTGTTGCAGCGACCTGATGCCGACACCGAGCTGCCCGATGCCCTGCGCAATCTGGTGGCGGCGCGTTCCATCAGCGACCCGCAAGCCCTCAAGGGGGCCTGCGGGCAGATTACTTTCGTCTGGCAGGCACCGCTCGCGGTGTCGGCCACCCAGATCCGTCAACTGCTGGCCAGCGGCAAGTCGGTGCGTTTCCTGGTGCCTGACGCTGTACTGGCCTACATCGAGGCGCACGGGCTGTACCGTGCGTCCAATTGAACTGAACGAGTTTTTTTATGAGCAATAAGCAAGCAATCCCTGCAGAAGAAATCGTCGAGCTGACCAAAGCCGCTCTGGAAGACGTCAAGGCCCAGGACATTCTGGTCATCGACGTGCGCGACAAGAACAGCATCACCGACTTCATGGTGATCGCCACCGGTACCTCCAACCGCCAGATCAGCGCCATGCGCGAGAAGGTTCGCGAACTGGTCAAGGCCAAGGGCGTCAAGCCGCTGGGCGAAGAAGGCGCGGGCGACAGCGACTGGGTCCTGCTGGACCTGGACACCGTGGTGGTGCACATGATGACCGCCGCCTCGCGCCAGTTCTACGACTTGGAACGTCTGTGGCAGGGCGCCGAGCAGAGCCGTGCCGCCAGCGCTGCGCACCATACCCCTGGCCACCAGGCTCTTAACGACCAAGAGTAGTCTGGGCCATGCGTCTGCGTCTGATCGCGGTGGGTTCGCGCATGCCCAAGTGGGTGGAAGAAGGCTGGCATGAGTATGCCAAGCGTCTGCCTGCCGAGCTTGCGCTGGACCTGGTCGAAATTCCGCTGAACACCCGCGGCAAGAATGCCGACGTCGCACGCTTCATCCGTCAGGAAGGCGAAGCGATGCTGGCCAAGGTCGGCCCGGGCGAGCGCATCGTCACCCTGGAAGTGCACGGCAAGCCCTGGAGCACCGAGCAGCTGGCGGTGGAGCTGGATCGCTGGCGCCTGGACTCGCGCACGGTGAACTTCATGGTCGGTGGCCCCGAGGGGCTCGCGCCAGAAGTCTGCGCCCGTGCCGAGCAGCGCTGGTCGTTGTCGCCGCTGACCTTGCCTCACCCGCTGGTACGGATACTCATCGGCGAGCAGCTGTATCGCGCCTGGACCGTACTGTCCGGGCACCCTTATCACAAATAGGCCGTAAACCAGCCGATGTCCCAGCCGATTCGCCTCAAGGACCACGAGAAAGACGCGCGTACCGTGCGCAGCCGCGTCGTGGTCGGTGCGGCGGCGATTCTGGTGCTGATCTGCGTCCTGATCGCGCGCCTGTATTTCCTGCAGGTGATCCAGTACGAGTATCACTCCACCTTGTCGGAAAACAATCGGGTGCACGTGCAGCCGATTCCGCCCACGCGCGGGCTGATCTTCGATCGCAATGGCGTGGTTGTGGCCGACAACCGACCCAGTTTCAGCCTGAGCATGACCCGCGAGCGCTCCGGCGACTGGCGCCAGGTGCTCGACACCATCGTCGAGGTGCTGGAGCTCAGCGACGAAGACCGGCAACTGTTCGAACGCCGCATGAAACAGGGGCGCCGGCCGTTCGAGCCGGTGCCGATCCTGTTCGAGCTCAACGAAGAGCAGATCGCCCGGGTCGCAGTAAACCAGTTTCGTCTGCCCGGTGTGGAAGTGGTCGCGCAATTGGTGCGGCACTACCCACAGGGCGCGCATTTCGCGCACTCGGTGGGGTATGTCGGACGCATCAACGAAAAGGAACTCAAGACCCTGGATCCGGTGGACTACAGCGGTACTCACCACATCGGCAAGACCGGCATCGAGCGCTTCTACGAGCCGGAACTGCACGGCACGGTGGGTTACGAGGAAGTCGAGACCAATGCCCGCGGCCGTGTGCTAAGGGTGCTCAAGCGCACCGATCCGAAACCGGGCAAGGACATCGTCCTGAGCCTGGACATCAAGCTGCAGGAAGCTGCCGAAGAAGCGCTGGGCGGTCGGCGCGGTGCCATCGTGGCGATGGACCCGCGCACCGGTGAAGTGCTGGCCATGGTCAGTCAGCCCAGCTTCGATCCCAACCTGTTCGTCACCGGCATCGGCTTCCAGGCCTATGCCGACCTGCGCGACTCGATCGATCGGCCGCTGTTCAACCGTGTATTGCGCGGCCTGTATCCACCTGGTTCGACGATCAAGCCTGCGGTAGCGATCGCCGGCCTGGACTCCGGCGTGATCAACGCCGGTTCGCGGGTGTTCGACCCCGGCTTCTATCAGTTGCCCAACTACGACCACAAGTACCGCAACTGGAACCGCACCGGCGATGGCTGGGTCGACCTGGACACCGCCATCATGCGTTCCAACGACACCTATTTCTATGACCTGGCGCACAAGCTGGGCATCGACAAGCTGGACAGCTACATGGGCCAGTTCGGCATCGGCCAGAAGGTGTCCCTGGACATGTTCGAGGAGTCGCCGGGCCTGATGCCTTCGCGCGAATGGAAGCGCAAGACCCGTCGCCAGGCCTGGTTCCCCGGCGAAACGCTCATTCTGGGTATCGGTCAGGGCTACATGCAGGCCACCCCGCTGCAATTGGCCCAGGCCACCGCTCTGGTGGCCAACAAGGGCAAGTGGAATCGTCCGCGGCTGGCGCGCACCATCGAGGGCGCGCCGCCGGTGGACGAGAACCCCATGCCCGACATCGTGCTGCGCAACCCCTCCGATTGGGGCAAGGTCACCCATGGCATGGAGATGGTCATGCAAGGTGCCCGCGGTACCGCGCGCAAGGCGGCCATCGGCGCCAAGTACCGCATCGCCGGCAAGTCCGGTACGGCTCAGGTCGTCGCCATTCGCCAGGGCGAAAAGTACGACCGCAGCAAGGTCCAGGAACGCCATCGCGATCATGCCCTGTTCGTCGGCTTCGCGCCTGCCGACAACCCGCGCATCGTGGTGTCGGTGATGGTCGAGAACGGCGAGTCCGGCTCAGGCGTCGCCGCGCCCGTGGTGCGGCAGATCATGGATGCCTGGCTGCTCGGCCCCGACGGCCAGTTGAAACCCGAATACGCCAGCGCCGCGGGCGCGGAGATCACCGCCCTTGAAGAGTAATTTCGACCGCATCCTCTCCAGCGAGGATGTGATGCGTCGCCGCGCGACGTTCCTGCAGCGCATCCACGTCGACGGCCCCCTGCTGATCCTGCTGCTGACCCTGGCGGCCGGCAGCCTGTTCGTCCTGTATTCGGCCAGCGGCAAGAACTGGGACCTGCTGATCAAGCAGGCGACCTCGTTCGGTCTGGGCCTGGTCTCGATGTTCGTCATCGCCCAGCTGGAGCCGCGCTTCATGGCGCGCTGGGTACCCTTGGCCTACGTGGTCGGGGTGATATTGCTGGTGGTGGTGGACGTGATGGGCCACAACGCCATGGGCGCCACGCGCTGGATCAACATTCCCGGGGTCATCCGCTTTCAGCCCTCCGAGTTCATGAAGATCATCATGCCGGCGACCATCGCCTGGTACCTGGCCAAGCGAACCCTGCCTCCCACGCTCAAGCACGTGGCGGCCAGCTTGGCCCTGATCGGCATTCCCTTCGTGCTGATCGTGCGTCAGCCGGACCTGGGCACGTCGCTGCTGATCCTGGCTTCGGGCGCCTTCGTGCTGTTCATGGCCGGGCTGCGCTGGCGCTGGATCCTCAGCGTGCTGGCTGCCGCCGTGCCCGTTGCCGTGGCCATGTGGTTCTTCATCATGCACGACTACCAGAAGCAGCGGATCCTGACCTTCCTCGACCCGGAGAGCGATCCGCTGGGGACCGGCTGGAACATCATCCAGTCCAAGGCGGCCATCGGCTCCGGCGGCGTGTTCGGCAAGGGCTGGCTGCTGGGCACGCAGTCGCACCTGGACTTCCTTCCCGAAAGCCATACCGACTTCATCATCGCGGTGCTGGGCGAGGAGTTCGGCCTGGTCGGCATCTGTGCGCTGCTGTTGATCTATCTGCTGTTGATCGGCCGCGGGCTGGTGATCACCGCGCAGGCCCAGACCCTGTACGGAAAGTTGCTGGCCGGCAGCCTGACCATGACTTTTTTTGTTTACGTTTTCGTCAATATCGGTATGGTCAGTGGCCTGCTGCCGGTGGTGGGGGTGCCGTTGCCATTCATCAGCTACGGCGGAACTTCGTTGGTGACCCTACTGTCAGCGTTTGGCGTTTTGATGTCGATCCACACCCATCGCAAGTGGATCGCACAGGTTTGAATAAGGTGAGCAATTGCATGCAAGTAATGCGTAGCTGGGCAGCTCGAAGCGTTCCCTGGATCGGCCTGATGGGTCTGTTGGGGTCGGCACAGCAAGCCAGCGCCGGCGACTACGGTGGCTCACCGCAGGTGACCCAGTTCATTGGTGAGATGACCCGCGACTATGGCTTCGCCAGCGACCAGTTGAACGAAGTGTTCAGGGAAGTCGAGCGCAAGCAGTCGATTCTCGACGCGATCTCGCGTCCCGCCGAACGGGTCAAGCCGTGGAGCGAGTACCGGCCGATGTTCATCACCGATGCGCGTATCGCCCGCGGCGTCGACTTCTGGCGTCAGCACGAAGCGGTGCTGGCCCGTGCGGAACGCGAATATGGCGTCCCGGCGCAGGTCATCGTCGCGATCATCGGTGTCGAAACCTTCTTCGGCCGCAACACCGGCAATTATCGGGTGATCGACGCGCTGTCCACCCTGAGCTTCGATTACCCGCCGCGCGCGCCATTCTTCCGCAAGGAGCTGCGCGAGTTCCTCATGCTGGCGCGCGACGAGCAGCTCGATCCGTTGACCCTCAAGGGCTCGTACGCGGGGGCCATGGGCCTGCCGCAGTTCATGCCCAGCAGCTTCCGCGCCTACGCGGTGGATTTCGACGGCGACGGCCACATCAATATCTGGACCGACGCCGATGACGCCATCGGCAGCGTCGCCAGCTATTTCAAGGAGCATGGATGGGTCGCCGGCCAGCCAGTGGTCAGCCGGGCCAGCGTTTCCGGTCCGCAGGTCGACGATGGCTTGAGCCCGGGCATCGACCCGGTCAAGAATGTCGGGCAGTTGCGGGCGCTGGGCTGGTCGAGTCATGATGCGCTGCGCGACGACCTGCCAGTGACCGCCTTCCGCCTGCAGGGCGCCGAAGGTCCGGAATACTGGATGGGCCTGAAGAATTTCTATGCAATCACTCGCTACAACCGCAGTGTGATGTACGCCATGGCTGTGCACCAACTGTCGGAATCGCTGGTTCAAGCACGGGGCGTCAAGTAATGCGGGCAATGCCGATACGTACATCCTCAGCCATCGCGGCCTGCGCGGCACTGGGCCTGTTGCTCGCCAGCTGCTCGTCGACCCCACCGCCGTCGCGTACCGTCAAGCAATCGGGCCCGACCGTCAAAGCCATTCCCGGCCTGAACATCAATCGGGCCCACAAGGACGGCGCGCCATGGTGGGACGTCGACGTGTCGAAGATCCCCGACGCCGTACCGACCCTGCACACCGGTCCCTACAAGGCCAACCCCTATACGGTGCTGGGCAAGACCTACTTCCCGATAGCCGAGTCGCGCCAGTATCAGGCCACCGGCACGGCGTCCTGGTATGGCACCAAGTTCCATGGCCAGAACACCGCCAACGGCGAGGTCTACGACCTTTATGGCATGAGCGCGGCGCACAAGACCCTGCCGCTGCCCAGCTATGTGCGCGTGACCAACCTGGACAACAATCGCACGGTGGTGCTGCGGGTCAACGACCGCGGGCCTTTCTATTCCGATCGCATCATCGACCTGTCCTATGCCGCCGCCAAGAAGCTGGGCTACGCCGAAACGGGCACTGCGCGGGTCCGGGTCGAGGGGATCGATCCTCAGGAATGGTGGGCCCAGCGTGGTCGCCCGGCGCCGCTGGTGCTGAACCAGGGGCCGGTGGTGGCTCAGGCCCGGCCCAACATCACGCCGTCGGCCGGTACGGTCGAGCAATACACGCCGCCGCCGCAGCAACACGCGGTCGCCACGCTGCCGGTGCAGATGGACGCAAAAAAAAACGGTTCTGCACAAGCGTCTGGCCTGTATCTCCAGGTGGGAGCGTTCGCCAACCCCGACGCTGCGGAGCTGCTGCGTTCCAAGCTGAGCTCGATGGTCAGCGCACCGGCCTTCACCAGCCAGATCGCAGTCAACCAGCAGACGTTCTATCGGGTGCGCCTGGGACCGATCAATTCCCAGGGTGAAGCCCAGCAGATACAGGACAACGTGCGCATGGCCAACCTCGGCGTGCCCAAGTTGGTGACACTGGATTGAACCGCGCCGCCTGCGGGCGACGCTGCAATGAACGCCCGGCAACGGGCGTGCGACACCGGGCCGCCCGCCCACAACAAGACTGCCCGCAAGGGCATGTGCCCATCAGCAATTTCGAGAGACGGATGAACATCACCACATTTGCCAAACGCCTGTGCCTGCTTGTACCGCTGATCATTGCCCCTGCCGCTTGGGCGGCAGATCAGATGATGCCAGCGCCGCCGCAACTGGCTGCCAAATCCTACGTGCTGATGGAAGCTTCCAGCGGTAACGTGCTGGTTGAAAACAACGGCGACCAGCGTTTGCCGCCAGCCAGCCTGACCAAACTGATGACCGCGTACATCGCCACCCTGGAGATCCGTCGCGGCCAGATCGGCGAGAACGACCCGGTCACCGTCAGCGAAAACGCCTGGCGCACCGGCGGCTCGCGGATGTTCATCAAGGTCGGCACCCAGGTGTCGGTCAGCGACCTGCTGCACGGCATCATCATCCAGTCGGGCAACGACGCTTCGGTGGCGCTCTCCGAGCACATCGCCGGCAGCGAAGACGCCTTCGCCGACATGATGAACACCACCGCTGGCAAACTGGGCATGAGCAACAGCCACTTCATGAACCCGACCGGTCTGCCGAACCCTGAGCACTACTCCACCGCTCACGACATGGCACTGCTGGCTCGCGCCATCATCCACGAAGACCCGGCCCACTATGCGATCTACTCGCAGAAGGAGTTCTTCTGGAACAACATCAAGCAGCCCAACCGCAACCTGCTACTGTGGCGTGACAAGACCGTCGACGGTCTGAAGACCGGTCACACCGAAGAAGCCGGCTACTGCATGGTGTCCTCGGCCGTGCGCGACGGCATGCGCCTGATCGCCGTGGTGTTCGGCACCAACAGCGAGCAGGCCCGTGCAGCCGAAACCCAGAAGCTGCTGACCTACGGCTTCCGCTTCTACGAAACCCAGACCTTCTACCAGAAGGGCACCGAGCTGGCCAAAGCGCCGGTGTGGAAGGGCGACATCCGCGAGATCAAGGCCGGCCTGGCTGAAGATCTGACCATGACGCTGCCCAAGGGTCAGTTGAAGAACCTGGCTGCCAGCATGACCATCAACCCGCAGCTGACCGCGCCCATCGCCAAGGGCGATGTGATCGGCAAGGTCGAAGTGAAGAACGGTGACAAGATCGTTCAGACCTCCGATCTGATCGCGTTGGACGATGTACAGGAAGGTGGTATTTTCCGCCGCGTGTGGGATAGCGTTCGTCTATTCTTCTACGGCTTGTTCAACTGATATCGCGACCGCGCGCCCTCGCCTTGGCAACAGGCGGGGGCGTTGTTGTTTTCACGGTTTACCCGAGGCCGTCATCGTCATGACCGATACCGAAGTAAAAGAACCGAAGATCGAATTCCCCTGCGCCGACTACCCGATCAAGATCATCGGCGACACCGGTGTGGGCTTTCGCGACACGGTGGTGAAGATCGTCGAGAAGCACGCCACCGTCAATCACGACAAGAACGCCGAGCGCCAGAGCACCAACGGCAACTACACCACCCTGCAGTTGCACATCCTGGCGACCGGACAGGAACAGCTCTACAACATCAACAGTGAGCTGCGCGCCACCGGCATCGTCAAAATGGTGCTTTGATGCCGCAATGCCTGGGGTTTCGCGAACTCGGTCTGATGCCTTACGAGCCCGTCTGGCACGGGATGCAGCGGTTCACCGATCAGCGCGATGCGGACGCCGCCGATGAAGTCTGGCTGGTCCAGCATCCGGCGGTCTTCACCCAAGGCCAGGCGGGCAAGGCCGAGCACCTGCTGGTACCCGGCGAGATCCCGGTGGTGCAGGTCGACCGCGGTGGCCAGGTGACCTACCATGGCCCCGGCCAGCTGGTGGTGTACCTGCTGCTGGACGTGCGCCGGCTGGGCTACGGTGTGCGCGAGCTGGTCACGCGCATGGAACACACCCTGATCGATCTGCTGGCCTCCTATGGGGTGCCTGCCGCAGCCCGTGCGGATGCCCCCGGCGTCTACGTGGACGGCGCGAAGATCGCCTCGCTGGGCCTGCGTATCCGCCGTGGTTGTTCATTCCACGGCCTGGCGCTGAACGTCGATATGGACCTCGCGCCTTTTCGGCGGATAAATCCATGTGGATATGCCGGCCTGCCGATGACGCAGATGTGCGATCATGTCGCACCCCTTGAATTTGCCGAGGTCAGTGCAAGGCTGCGAGCGCAGCTGGTCAAGCACCTCGACTATGTTGAGCAGACGACCCTTACGGGCGGAATCGACTGATATGACTACCGCGACAGAAGCTGTGCAAACGCTGATCCCCCTGCAGAACCTCGCCGAGGGTGCGCCCAAGGCCAACGCGCCGCGGCCCAAGGTCGAGGCGGGCGTCAAGCTGCGCGGTGCCGAAAAGGTCGCGCGCATCCCGGTCAAGATCATCCCCACCGAAGAGCTGCCGAAAAAGCCCGACTGGATCCGTGTGCGCATTCCGGTGTCGCCCGAAGTCGACCGTATCAAGCAGCTGCTGCGCAAGCACAAGCTGCACAGTGTCTGCGAAGAGGCCAGCTGCCCCAACCTGGGCGAATGCTTCTCCGGGGGGACTGCGACCTTCATGATCATGGGCGACATCTGCACACGTCGCTGCCCGTTCTGCGATGTGGGCCACGGTCGCCCCAAGGCGCTGGACGCCGACGAGCCGATGAACCTCGCCGTGGCCATTGCCGATCTGCGCCTCAAGTACGTGGTGATCACCTCGGTGGACCGCGACGACCTGCGCGACGGCGGTGCCCAGCACTTCGCCGACTGCCTGCGCGAGATCCGCAAGCTGTCCCCCGGCGTGCAGTTGGAAACCCTGGTGCCCGACTACCGTGGGCGCATGGATGTGGCGCTGGCCATCACGGCGCAAGAGCCGCCGGATGTTTTCAACCACAACCTGGAAACCGTGCCGCGCCTGTACAAGGCTGCGCGTCCGGGTTCGGACTACCAGTGGTCGCTGACCCTGCTGCAGAAGTTCAAGGAGCTGGTGCCCCATGTGCCGACCAAGTCCGGCCTGATGCTGGGTTTGGGCGAAACCGACGAGGAAGTGATCGAGGTCATGCACCGCATGCGCGAGCACAACATCGACATGTTGACCCTGGGCCAGTACCTGCAGCCATCGCGCAGCCACTTGCCGGTCCAGCGCTTCGTGCACCCGGACACCTTCGCCTGGTTCGCCGAGGAAGGCTACAAGATGGGCTTCAAGAACGTCGCCTCCGGGCCGTTGGTGCGCTCCTCGTACCACGCCGACCAGCAGGCTCACGAAGCCAAGATCAAGCTCTGACATCTGCCGGCGTAGACCAGGCACCGCCTGGTCTACGCCGGACCCACGATTGCGGAGTCTTTCCCATGCAATTACCCCCACGCCTGCCTGACCACGGCACGATCGCCCTGATCGCGCCGGCCGGGCCCATTGAGCTGGACATCGAGGCAGCTTGCGCCTGGGCCCGAGCGCGCGGCTACAAGCTGCGCATCTACCCCGGTGTTGCGCTGGCCCAGGGTTACCTGGCCGGCAGCGATGAAGCCCGTCTGCAAGACCTCCACGACGCGTTTTCCGATCCTGAAGTGGATGCCATTTTCTGCTTGCGTGGTGGCTACGGCACGCCCCGTCTGCTGGACAAGATCGACTTCCCGCTACTGGCGCGCCACCCCAAGCCCTTCGTGGGCTACAGCGATATCACCGCGCTGCATGTGGCCATCGCTCGCCATGCCGGGTTCGTGACCTTCCATGGGCCGTTGTTCAAATCCGATCTGCTGACGCAGAAGCAAGTGCCTACCGAGTCTTCGTTGTGGCAGATGCTGCGCGGAGAGCTGGGGGCAGGGGACCTGTTGCGGCATCCCCCAGCGTGGCCGCTGACCACGATACTGCCTGGCCAGGCTCGAGGGCGATTGATGGGCGGCAACCTGGCGATGATCAGTGCCACGCTGGGAACGCCGTACGATCTGCCTGGCGATGACACCGTGCTGTTCATCGAGGACGTCAACGAGCCGCTGTACCGCGTGGATCGTTTCCTGACCCACCTGCGGCTGGCCGGCAAGCTGCGTGGCGTGCGGGGTGTGATCGTGGGCGATTTCGCGGGCATCGGTGTCGAGCAGATGACGCCGCTGCTGCTCGATACGTTTCAGGCCGATGGCATTCCAGTGCTGGCCGGCTGGCGCAGTGGTCATTGCGATCCGAACCTGACTTTGCCGCTGGGCGTGCAGGTCAGGCTTGACGCCACTGAGCGGCAGGTCTGGTTGGAGCAGGATGTGGTGGCCTAGGCGACGCCAAGGCCACCTCATCCTGTTACTGCTGCGCTCGCAGCGCTTCCAGCAGCTTGTGGGTCGGATAGCCGTCAGCTGGCCAGCCCAAGGTTTGCTGCGCGCTGCGGATGGCCTTGCGCGTGTTGGCGCCGATGATGCCGTCCGGAGCGCCGGCATCGTAATTGCGCGCGGTTAACCGGCTCTGCAGTTCGATGCGCTCGGTGCGTGTGAGTGGCATGTCATCTTTCGGCCAGGTGCCTTGAATGTAGCCCGAACCCTGGAAGCGCTGTGCCAGCAGGCTCACACCCAGCGCGTACGACGAGGAGTTGTTGTACTTGAGGATCGCGCGGAAATTATCGAACACCAGAAAGGCCGGGCCGCGGTAGCCGGCGGGCAGAAGCAGCGCCGCCGAGGCATTCTCGCTGCCCGCCGGGGCTGCGCCGCCGGGCATCGTCGCTACACCCAGACGCTGCCATTCGCTGACCGGCTTGCGGCTGCTGCCGTCGGCCAGGGCGTAGTCGAAGCCATCGGGCAGGCGCACTTCCAGGCCCCAGGTCTGGCCGCTCTGCCAGCCCGAGCTTTGCAGGTAGTGGGCCGTAGAGGCGAGGGCGTCGGCGGCGCTGTTCCAGATGTCGCGACGACCATCGCCGTCGAAGTCCACGGCATGGGAATTGTAGGTGGTGGGGATGAACTGGGTCTGACCCATGGCACCGGCCCACGAGCCGAGCATGCGCTCAGGTTGAATGTCGCCATTCTGCAGGATCTGCAACGCCGCCAGCAGCTGGCTTTGCGCGAACTCAGGGCGGCGGCCTTCGTAAGCCAGGGTCGCCAACGAGCGGATCACCGATTTGTCGCCCTGGATCTGACCGAAGCTGCTTTCCATGCCCCACACGGCAACCAGCACCTGGCGCTCGACGCCGTAGCGCTGCTCGATGCTCGTCAGCACGTCCGCGTACTGGTCAAGCATGGCCTGGCCACGGCGCACGCGAGTCGGGGAGATGGCGCCGTCGAGGTATTCCCACACCGGGCGGCTGAATTCAGGTTGGCTGCGATCGGCCTTGATCACGCTCATGTCGGGCGTGACGCCCTCGAAGGCGCGGTCGAACAGTTGCGCGTCGACGCCGCTGCGCAAGGCTTGCTGGCGAAAGCCCTGTTGCCATTCGGCGAATGTCTGGGTCGGCAGCACCGGCGTGTCGACACTGTTCGGCGCGGGTGCCATGGGCACCGGCAGGGAAGGCTGGACGATCGGAGCGGGCAGGGTGTCGGCGACGGTGGGTTTTTCCGCGCAGGCAACCAGCAAGGCCAGGCAGGTAGTCACGGCGAACTGGCGCATGGGCCAGCCAGAGGTACGACGAGAAGACATTCACAAGTCCAGGGCTTTCGGGGCAGAGGCAAACCTTAACATGCCAGCCGAACCTGTCGCATGGGTTTAGCCTTGTCAGCGATCAGCCTGACACGCTGCAGCGCAGCTTTGTGGGAGCGGGCTCTGCCCGCGAATGCAGCGCCTCTGTGTATCTCGCATACCGCAGCGCAGCTTTGTGGGAGCGGGCTCTGCCCGCGAATGCAGCGCCCCTGTGTATCTCGCATACCGCAGCGCAGCTTTGTGGGAGCGGGCTCTGCCCGCGAATGCAGCGACGCAATGTATCTGACACACCGCAGTGAATGCTCCATCTGCCCACCAGAATGCTGCGCTATTCGGCAGGAAGGGCCAGGCGCTGGCCCGCCATCAACAGCGATAACCGCGACAACCCCACCCACACCGAACCCGGCGCCTGGCCCTTGATCTGCGCGTCGATGCGTTGCGCATCCTGCAGCAACTGCGCCCAGCGCAGTGCCGAGTGCCGCTGCAGGGCCTTGCTCATCAGCGGTTTGCGCTTGTCCCAGACGGGCGGACGGGCCTGGCTGAAAGCCTTGTCCAACGGCACCCCTTGGCTGTACTGCTGCGACAGGCTAGCCAGCAGACGCAGCTCGCGGGCCAGGGCCCAGAGGATGACCGGCGGCTCGACACCTTCGCCGCGCAAGCCTTCGAGCATGCGCAGAGCATGTTCGGCGTGGCCATTGAGGATCGCATCGATCAGCCCGAACACGTCGAAGCGAGCACTATCGGCGACCGCCGATTGCACCGTCTCCAGCGTTATCTGGTCACCCTCGGCCAGCAACTTGAGCTTTTCGATCTCCTGCGCGGCCGCCAGCAGATTGCCCTCTACCCGCGCGGCGATCAGTTCCACCGCATCCGGTTGCGCCGCCAGCCCGGCCTGGGCCAAGCGCTGGCGGATCCACTGCGGCAACTGCTGCGCATCCACCGGCCAGATCTGCACGAACTGCGTGTGCGCACCATCCACCAGCGCCTTGCCCCATTTGGTTTTCTGCGCACTGCCATCCAGCTTGGGCAGGCTGATCAACAGCACGGTATCTTCAGCCGGCCGTGAGCAGTACTCGATCAGCGCCGCGGCGCCCTTGTCTCCCGGCTTTCCCGAAGGCAGGCGCAGTTCCAGCAGGCGTCGCTCGGCGAACAGCGACAGGCTGGCACCGGCCTGCAGCAGCGTGCCCCAATCGAAATTGCTATCGGCACTGAACACCTGACGCTCGTCGAAGCCTTGCTGACGCGCCGCGGCACGAATGGCGTCCGCCGCCTCCTGACAGAGCAGCGGATCATCGCCACTGACCACATAGACAGGCGCAAGCGGACCTTGCAGGTGTTTGCCGAGCTGGGCGGGGCTGATTTTCATGGACGCATCGACAGGACTGAACACTTCACGGGTGCGATGGCAGCGAAAAGGGCGCCTGAGCGCCCTTGTCTGCCTTACTGATTGGGGATCTGGATCGGCGACTGCTGGGGCGTCGCATCCATCACACGCTGAGCTTCGGCGGCCGCATCGGCTTCGGCCTTGGCGCGTGCGTCGGCATCTACCTGCAGCTTCTGCAACTGGGCAGGAGTGATCTGCTGCAGACGCAGCATCATGCGCTGGACCAACTCGTTGCGCATTTCACGACGCACCTGGCTGGCTTCCTGGTCCGAACCGGTCAGGTTGTTGCCGTCGTGGACATAGACCTTCTGCACTTCGATCTTGTCGTTGAGCAGGCTCAGGTTGTTCCGCCCGCGGATCTCATATTGCAGCGTTTTGCTGAGTTCGTATTCGGACGAGCGCGCCGAACCGCTGTAGCTGGCCGTACGCTGGTCATCGCGCTCGTTCACCAGGTCCAGAGTGTACGGTGCACCACTGGCCACGTTCACGCCACTGCCCTGCAATGCCTTGCGCAGTTGCACCACGGTCTGGCCGTAGGCGTCGCGAGCGGTGAGGTTGAGTTCCTTGATGGCCATCTCGTTTGTACCGGTGCCACGGAGCTGGAAACCACAGGCGCTCAGCAGGACAGCCAGGCCCATAACCAGCAGATTGCGTTTGATCATCTTGTTGCTCCCTAGAAACCTTTTTGGCTGTGGCGTGCTTGACGGGCGCCCGCAGGAGCAGGCGCCGGTCGATCAGCTGGCGACGATGTTGACCAGTTTACCCGGTACGACAATGACCTTGCGGATGGTCAGGCCGTCGGTGAAGCGCAGCACGTTTTCGTTGATGCGTGCGGCGGCTTCGATCTCCTCCCGGCTTGCGCTGGCAGGCATGTCGATCTGGCCGCGAAGCTTGCCGTTGACCTGGATGACCAACTGCAGGCTGTCCTGCACCAGAGCCGACTCGTCCAATACGGGCCAACCGGCATCGATCACCGCGTCGGCGTGGCCTAATTGCTGCCAGAGCTCGTGGCTGATGTGCGGCGTGATCGGTGCCAGCAGCAGGGTCACGGTTTCCAGACCTTCGTGCAGCAAGGCACGATCCTGAGCCGTGGCCTGCGGGGCCTTCTCCAGCACGTTCATCAACGTCATCACCTGGGCGATGGCCGTATTGAACTTGTGGTTCTGGCCCACATCCTGACTGGCCTGCTTGATCGCCAGGTGAATCGCGCGGCGAACGGCTTTCTGCTCGTCATTGAACGCGGTGACATCGAGCGGTGCATGCGAGCCCTGGCCAACGTGTGCCTGAGCCAGGCGCCAGACACGCTTGAGGAAGCGGTGCGAGCCTTCCACACCGGAATCGGACCACTCCAGGCTCATGTCCGGTGGCGAGGCGAACATCATGAACAGACGGCAGGTATCGGCACCGTACTGGTCGATCATCGATTGCGGATCGACGCCGTTGTTCTTCGACTTGGCCATCTTCTCGGTCCCGCCGATTTCCACCGGCAGACCATCGCTGATGAGCTTGGCCGATACGATCTTGGCCTTGGCATCGCGAACCAGCTCGACGTCGGCCGGGTTGAACCAGGTCTTGCTGCCGTTGGCTTCGAGACGGTAGTAGGTTTCGGCGATGACCATGCCCTGGGTGAGCAGGTTCTTGAACGGCTCGTTTGAGCTGACCAGGCCTTCGTCGCGCATCAGCTTGTGGAAGAAGCGCGCGTACAGCAGGTGCAGGATCGCGTGCTCGATACCACCGATGTACTGGTCCACCGGCAACCAGTGGTTGGCAGCGGCTGGATCGACCATGCCGCCTTCATAGTGCGGCGAAGCGTAACGGGCGAAGTACCAGGACGATTCCACGAAGGTGTCCATGGTGTCGGTTTCGCGCTTGGCCGGTGCGCCGCATTTCGGGCAGCTGCATTCGTAAAATTCCGGCATGCGTGCCAGTGGCGAGCCGGCGCCATCGGGGACCACGTCTTCGGGCAGCACGACCGGCAGTTGGTCTTCGGGGACCGGAACGTCGCCGCAGGCATCGCAGTGCACGATCGGGATCGGGCAACCCCAGTAGCGCTGGCGGCTGATGCCCCAGTCACGCAGGCGGAACTGGGTGCGCGACTTGCCCAGGTCCTTCTTGATCAAGGCCACTTCGATGGCGTCGAAAGCGCCTTCGAAATCAAGGCCGTCGAATTCGCCGGAGTTGATCAGCGGGCCGTGTTCATTGTAGGCAGCGGCCCATGGCGAAGGCGTCAGATCGCCCGCACTGGTGCGCACCACCGGCTTGATCGGCAGGTCGTACTTCAAGGCGAATTCGAAATCGCGTTCGTCGTGAGCCGGAACGGCCATGACCGCACCGTCGCCGTAGTGCATCAGCACGTAGTTGGCGACCCAGACCGGGAGCTTTTCGCCGGTGAGCGGATGCTCAACGAACAGCGCGGTCGGCATCCCGCGTTTTTCCTGGGTGGCGACGTCGGCCTCGGCCACGCTGCCGCTCTTGCACTCCTCGATGAAGGTCTGCAGCGCGGCATCGGAGCGTGCGGCCAGGGTCGCCAGCGGATGTTCCGCAGCAACGGCAACGTAGGTGGCGCCCATCAGTGTATCGGGACGCGTGGTGAACACCTTCAGCGTGCCGGCCTCACCGATCGAAGACTGATCGTAGGGGAACTGGACCTCCATGCCCTTGGACTTGCCGATCCAGTTGCGCTGCATGGTCTTGACCTGTTCAGGCCAGCCCGGCAGTTCGTCCAGGCTCTCCAGCAGCTCGTCGGCGTACGCGGTGATCTTGAAGTAGTACATCGGGATTTCGCGCTTCTCGATGAGCGCTCCCGAACGCCAGCCACGACCGTCGATGACCTGTTCGTTGGCCAGGACCGTCTGGTCGACCGGGTCCCAGTTCACGGTACCGTTCTTGCGGTAGATCACGCCTTTTTCGAACAGGCGGGTGAACAGCCATTGTTCCCAGCGATAGTAGTCGGGCTTGCAGGTGGTGACTTCGCGCGACCAGTCGATGGCCAGGCCCAGGCTCTTGAGCTGGGTCTTCATGTAGGCGATGTTTTCGTACGTCCACTTGGCCGGCGCGACGTTGTTCTTCATGGCCGCGTTTTCCGCAGGCATGCCGAAGGCGTCCCAACCCATGGGCTGCAGGACGTTCTTGCCCTGCATGCGCTGATAGCGAGCGATCACATCGCCAATGGTGTAGTTGCGCACGTGCCCCATGTGCAGTTTGCCGCTGGGGTAGGGGAACATCGACAGGCAGTAGTACGTGTCCTTGCCTGGCTGTTCACTCACTTCAAAAGACTTCTTCGCATCCCAGAACGACTGGGCGGCGGCTTCGATTTCGCGGGGCTGATAGAGTTCGTGCATGGCTACTTTGCGCTGAGAAATGGGTGACCTTATCCGGCAGCTGCTAAATAGGCTGAGCCTGTTGGCAAGGTACGATGATATTAAACGCCGTAGCATACATGACCCCCCTCTATCGAGGGAAACCTTGATTGCAGCTGCCAAGGCTCGATCAGGCGCGTGGCGCGTTCCGTTGGTCGCTGCAACCGACTGATTTTCCAGCCAGCGCTAAGCTTGGGGAGGATAGAACGTTTTTCTCTGGAGTGAGGTGAGCCAATGGTAGAGCCGCATATCGAAGCCATGCAGCCTGATGTTTACGAACGTCTCATCGACCGTCTGGGGCTGGCCCTGGACGTGGCCCGAACGGCGGTTCGCCTGCGCGATGAAAAGCCAGCGGAACTGGAGTTGCGTGGCTTGAGCCGGGCCGAGTACGAATTGATCGACGCCTACCTGCATGTCTGTGGCGAGCGCGCCTGTGCCGAGCCCTCGGCCCCCACTGTGCCGGTACGCAAGGCATCGGCCAAGGTGTATTGGCTGCACGAGCGCGACCGACGCAGGTCGTCCATTGGCAAGCATGGCCGCGGGTACTCCGGGAAACCGTGAGCGCGGTTGTTCGCCGGCGCGGCAACGCTTAGGCTTCGGGCATTTTCTGGAGATGCCCGATGTTTTCACGTTTCATCCTCAAACAAATGTTGCTGCCGCCCGGAATCTTTTTCGTCCTGTTGCTGGTCGCCTGGTGGCTGCGCCGTCGCTGGCCACGGTTGGCGGGCGCCTGCTTCGTCGCCGGATTGAGTGGACTATGGCTGATGAGTCTGCCGGTGGTGATGCAGCAGGCGGCGAGCCGGCTCGAGAGCGAGCCGGCACTGCCGGTGCAGGCGTGGAGCACCCTGGCGCAGCGCGCCGACGCCATCGTGATACTGGGAGCCGGTCGCGAGCGCGGCGACCCGGCCTGGGACGGCATCGATCAGCCGACCGGTATCGCGCTCGAACGGGTCCGCTACGCGGCCAGGCTGGCCAAGGCGTCCGGGCTTCCGGTGCTGACTTCAGGTGGCCTGCACTACGGCTCGCCGCCCAGCGAGGCGTGGATCATGGCGCAGTCCTTGCGCGACGATTTCGGCATCTCGGCGCGCTGGATGGAGGAGCGCAGCCGCACGACGTGGGAGAACGCCGAATTCAGCGCCCAGTTACTCGCCGAACATGGCATCAAGCGTGTGGTGGTGGTGACTCAAGCCTGGCACATGCAGCGCTCACGCTGGAGCTTCGAACAGCAGGGACTGCAGGTGATACCGGCACCGGTGGGCTTTCTGGGTGCCGACAATGCACGGCCGCTGGGAGGGTGGTTGCCTGAGAGCAAGGCCATCTGGCAGAACGGCCAACTGCTCAATGAGGCGGTGGGGTTGGTGGGGTACAAGATGTTTTATCGGTGATCTTGAGGGCCTCTTCGCGGGCAGAGGGCTCGCCGCCCGCCCCGCTCCCACAGGGGGACTTGTGGGAGCGGGCTCTGCCCGCGAAGAGGCCAGCACAAACACCATCAAACTTGGCCGGCAGCCCGTTTACGCACCAACGCCCACCCCAGCAACAACACACACACCACCGTCATCGGCCATGACCGCAGCTGCAGATAAGGCGTCAGACCCTGCATCGGCGTCACCTCGCCATACATCACTGCTTCCTCGAACTGCGGCACCTGGGTGGTGATGTTGCCGAACGGATCGATCAACGCAGTAATACCGTTGTTGGTGGCGCGGATCATCCAGCGGCCGGCCTCCAGCGCGCGCATCTGTGCCATCTGCAGGTGTTGCAGCGGACCTATCGAAGTACCGAACCAGGTGTCGTTGCTGATCGTCAGCAGCAAGTCGCTGCGTGCGGCCATGCTCGCGGCCAGCTCCGGATACACCACTTCGTAGCAGATGAACGGCGCGATCTGGTATCCCTTGGCCTGCAGCAATGGCTGGTCGGCCGGGCCGCGGGCGAAGTCGGACATGGGCAGGTCGAAGAACGCAATCAGGCCGCGCAGCAGATCCTGCAACGGCACGTACTCGCCGAAGGGCACCAGCTTCTGCTTGCGGTACAAGCCTTCGCCGTCACCTACCACGGTAATGCCGTTGTAGAACCGGCGCTGACCGTCTTCCACCTGGCGTATGGGCACGCCGGTGATCAGTGCCGAATGCCGGTCGCTGGCAAACCTGCCCATCATCGCCAGATAGCCTTGAGCCGAGTCCATCAGTACCGGCACTGCCGTTTCCGGCCAGACGATGAGGTCCACGGGCTTGGAAACGAAGGTTTTGTCGCGATACAGCTGCAACTGATGATCGACCGCTTCGGGGTTCCACTTGATGCTCTGGGCAATGTTGCCCTGGACCGCCGCCACGTTCAGCGGCTGGCCGGCGGGGGTCGTCCAGTTGTGGCCCTTGAATGCCTGGCCGAGGACCCACGGCGCCAGCAGCAACACCACAGCGCCCGCCAGCAATGGCTTGCGGTGGCGCAGGCGTGCAAGGTTGCACAACAGCGCCGCGGTCAAGGCGAGGGCGAAGGACACGAGCCACATGCCGCCGACTGGCGCCAGGCCGGCAAGCGGACCGTGCAACTGGCTGTAGCCGCTGTACAGCCAGGGGAAACCGGTCAAAAACCAGCCGCGGAATGCTTCCTGGCCCAACCACAGCGCGGCAAAGGCCAGAGCATCAGCCAATGGCGCATCGGTGCGCCGCAACCAGCGCGCCCACACCCAGGCGGGCAGGGCGAAGAACAGCGCGACCGCAGCGACGAAGCCAAGCATCAGCAAACCTGCCAACGCCACCGACGCGCCACCGTAGGTGTGGATGCTGACGTAGATCCAGCTGGTGCCAGCGCCGAACAGACCGAAACCGTAGCACCAGCCACGGCCCAGCGCCTGGCGCGGTTTCAGCTCGCGCAGGCCGAGGTAGAACAACGCCAGCGAAAGCAGGGCCAGCGGCCAGAGATCGAAGGGGGCCAGGAACAGCGGGGTCAACCCGCCGGCCGCCATGGCCAGCAGGTTACCGGGCCAGCCGGGGCGGGTGATCCAGCGCATTATTTTCCTTAACGAGGAGTCTGGGCAGGTGCCTCAGCGGGCGATTGGCGTAAGGCGCAGCAAGTGGATGCGGCGGCTGTCGGCGTTGAGGATGCGAAAGCGCCAGGCACCGATTTCGGTCGTCTCGTTGCGCTTGGGCAGGTGGCCGAAGGCACTCATCACCAGGCCACCGACGGTGTCGAATTCATCGTCGGAGAACTGGCTTTCGAAGAACTCGTTGAAGTTCTCGATCGGGGTCAGTGCCTTGATCAGGAAGTCACCGCTGGGCAGGGGCTTGATGTAGCTGTCTTCCTCGACGTCGTGCTCGTCCTCGATGTCGCCGACGATCTGTTCCAGCACGTCTTCGATGGTCACCAGGCCCGCCACACCGCCGTATTCGTCGATCACGATGGCCATGTGGTTATGGTTGGCGCGGAACTCGCGCAGCAACACGTTCAGACGCTTGGACTCGGGCACGAAGGTGGCCGGGCGCAGCAGATCCTTGATGTTGAAGTTCGCGTGGTCGTTCTGCAGGATCAACGGCAGCAGGTCTTTGGCCAGCAGCACGCCGATCACGTCGTCGTGGTTCTCGCCGACCACCGGATAGCGCGAGTGCGCGGCATCGATGACCGCCGGCAGAAATTCGTGCAGGGTCTGCGTGGACTTGATGCTGATCAGCTGCGAGCGCGGCACCATGATGTCGCGCACTTGCAGGTCGGCGACCTGGATGGCGCCTTCCACGATGGTCAATGCTTCGCTGTCCAGGAGCTTGTTCTGGTGCGCTTCGCGCAGCAGCTCCAGCAGTTCCTGGCGGTTCTTGGGCTCATGGGCAAAGGCCTGGGTCAGTTTACCCAACCATGACTTCTGCCCGTTGCTCGATCGATCTTCGCTCATAGCCCTTTACTCGTGATCCTTGCCAATTGCTTTGGTGGGGGTGTCGTCGACGTCTTCGTCGGCGGCATAGGGGTCCGGATGACCCAATTCTGCTAGCAACTCTCGTTCCAGCGCTTCCATTTCTTCGGCCTCATCGTCGTCGATGTGGTCGTAGCCCAGCAGGTGCAGGCAGCCGTGCATCACCAGGTGCGCCCAGTGTGCGTCCAGGGCTTTGCCCTGTTCGGCGGCCTCGCGCTCGACCACCGGCACACAGATGACCAGGTCGCCCAGCAGCGGAATGTCGAGCAGGTCGTCGGGCACGTCTGCGGGAAATGAAAGCACGTTGGTTGCGTAATCTTTGTGACGATAGGTGAGATTCAGCTCGCGGCCTTCGGTTTCATCGACCAGGCGGATGGTCATCTCCGAATCGGCGCTGCGCTGGCGCAACGCCAGTTCGCACCAGCGGCGGAACTCGGCATCGCTCGGGCCAGGCGTGGTGCTGGCCCGTTGCAGGTCAAGCTCAAGCATCGCGGCGTTTGTCCCCGGCCTCGTTGACGGTGGCGGGCTGGGCGTCGAAACGCTCGTAGGCCTCGACGATGCGCTGCACCAGCGGGTGACGAACGACGTCCTTGGGCATGAAGTGGGTGAAGCTGATGCCCGGTACGTCCTTGAGCACTTCGATGACCTGGCCCAGGCCCGACTTGGTGCCCTTGGGCAGGTCGACCTGAGTGATGTCGCCGGTGATCACCGCGGTCGAGCCGAAGCCGATGCGGGTCAGGAACATCTTCATCTGTTCCACGGTGGTGTTCTGGCTCTCATCGAGGATGATGAAGCTGTTGTTCAGCGTGCGTCCGCGCATGTAGGCCAGTGGCGCGATCTCGATGACCTGTTTTTCGATCAGCTTGGCGACGTGTTCGAAGCCGAGCATTTCATACAGGGCGTCGTACAGTGGACGCAGGTAGGGGTCGATCTTCTGGGCCAGGTCGCCGGGCAGGAACCCGAGCTTTTCGCCCGCTTCCACGGCAGGGCGCACCAGAAGAATGCGTCGAACCTGCTCGCGCTCCAGCGCATCGACGGCGGCGGCCACGGCCAGGTAGGTCTTGCCGGTACCGGCCGGACCGATGCCGAAGTTGATGTCGTTGGCCAGGATTTCCTTGACGTAGCGCTGCTGATTCAAACCGCGTGGCTTGATCATGCCCTTGCGGGTACGCAGCGCGACCGGCACTTCGCCCGAAGCCGGGTTGTCCAGCTCCTCGACGGCCGATTCCTGCAAAAAGAGGTGAACGGTGTCGGGGGACAGCTCGGTGGCCTTGGTTTCCCGGTACAGGCGGCGCAGCAGGTTTTCTGCCGAGCGCGTGTGCTGGGCGTCGCCGATCAGTTCGAACTGATTGCCACGGTTGCGAATTTCGATTTCCAGGCGCTGTTCGATCAAGCGCAGATGCTCGTCGAATTGTCCGCACAGGTTGGCGAAGCGGCGAGCCTCGAAAGGCTCGAGCAAGAAGCGATGTGGTTCGATAGGTGCGTTCAAGGTCGTATTCGGCCGCCAGACGGCAATTGAAATGAGTCCAAGGATAACCCCTGTCAGGGGCGGGGCGAAAGGGGCGAGCGGCGAATGGCGCTCGCCGCCTCCTTGTAGGAGCGGTCATCGGCCGCGAAGGCCTTACTGCGGTGCGGCAGTCAGGCCAGCAGTTCACCACGCAGGGAGTGGGGGCGGGCCTCGGCGATGTGGATGTCGACGAACTGGCCGATCAGTCGGGCATCCGAGCAGCTGAAGTTGACGATACGGTTGTTCTCGGTACGCCCCTGCAACTGGCCCGGATCCTTGCGCGAATAATCGGTGACGAGGATGCGCTGGGTGGTCCCGACCATCTGCCGGCTGATCTCGAACCCTTGCTGATTCAATCGATGCTGCAAGGCATCCAGGCGCTGTTTCTTCACCGCCTCGGGGGTGTCATCGGCCAGGTCGGCCGCCGGTGTGCCGGGCCGCTGGCTATAGATGAAGGAATACGAGAAATCCATGCCCACGTCGGCGACCAGTTTCATGGTCTGCTCGAAGTCCTTCTCGGTCTCGCCGGGAAAACCGATGATGAAGTCCGAACTGATGCAGATGTCCGGCACCGCTGCCTTGAGCTTGCGCAACTTGGACTTGTATTCCAGCACCGTGTGCCCGCGCTTCATCGCGGCCAGCACGCGGTCCGAACCGGACTGCACCGGCAGGTGCAAGTGTTTCACCAACTGCGGCACTTCGGCGTGGGCCAGGATCAGGCTGTCGGAAAACTCCAGCGGGTGCGAAGTGGTGTAGCGGATGCGCTCGATCCCGTCGATCTGGGCGACCACGCGGATCAGCTCGGCCAGATCGGCCAGGCGACCGTCGTGGGTCTGGCCTCGGTAGCCGTTGACGTTCTGGCCCAGCAGGGTGACTTCGCGCACGCCGTTGTCGGCCAGGTGCATGACCTCGGCCAGAACGTCGTCGAAAGGCCGGCTGACCTCTTCGCCACGGGTATAGGGCACCACGCAGAACGTGCAGTATTTGCTGCAGCCTTCCATCACCGATACGTAGGCGGTCGGTCCGTCGATACGCGGTTCGGGCAGGTGGTCGAACTTCTCGATCTCGGGGAAGGAAATATCCACCTGTGGCAGGCGGGTGATGCGCGCTGCGTCGATCATCTCGGGCAGGCGGTGCAGGGTCTGCGGGCCGAACACCACGTCGACGTAGGGCGCGCGGTCGCGGATGGCCTCGCCTTCCTGGCTGGCCACGCAGCCGCCCACGGCGATGACCATTTCCGGCTTGGCCAGCTTGAGCTCGCGCCAGCGACCCAACTGCGAATAGACGCGGTCCTGGGCACGCTCGCGAATCGAGCAGGTGTTGAGCAGGATCACATCGGCGTCTTCGGCGCGGGCCGTGACTTCCAGGGCTTGATGTTCACCCAGCAGGTCGACCATGCGCGAGCTGTCGTACTCGTTCATCTGGCAGCCGTGGGTTTCGATGTAAAGCTTCTTGGCCATTAGGTGATCATCAAGTGGTTCAAAGAACCGCGCATTATAGTGCCCGTGGTCGGTGGTTCCTAGCATTGCCTGTCGGGCGGCTATGCTATAGTTTTCGCCCTCTTTCAAGCTCACGACCTTGTATCTGCCGACGATGACCAAACGCGAAGCTCCAATCTACAAAGTGATTTTCCTCAATCAGGGCCAGGTATTCGAGATGTACGCCAAGCAGATCTACCAGAGCGATCTGTGGGGGTTTCTGGAGGTCGAGGAATTTGTCTTTGGCGAGCGCACCACCGTGGTCGTCGACCCCAGCGAAGAAAAGCTCAAGGCGCAGTTCGAAGGCGTGACGCGCAGCTTCGTGCCGATGCATTCGATCGTGCGGATCGATGAGGTCGAGCGTCTCGGTACGCCGAAGATAAGCGAGGCGCGCATGACCGGCAACGTGATGCCCTTCCCTATGCCGATGCCCGACGAGTAACCGTTCGCCGGACAGCGACCGTGCTCAGGGTAGGGGGGCGAAGGGCGAGCGGCTGCCGCCGTCGGCGGTCTGCAGTTCGAGCAGGTATTTGCGGAAAATCTGCCCCAGCACCTGGGTGGCCACTTCGAGGTCTTCGCGGCGCATCTGCCCGGACACCTCGTCGGCCACGTCCAGCGCATCCTCGGCGCCGTTGACCGCGGCCATCTTCAACACGATGTAGGCCTGGATGTTGTTGGCCGCCACGCCCTCACCCTTGAAGAACATGGTCCCCAGGTGATACTGCGCTTCGGCATGGCCTTGCAGGGAAGCCTGTTCGAAATAGCTGAGGGCCTGATTGAGGTCGCGCTCGGTGCGCGTGCCGTCGTAGTAGAACTGACCCAGCTCGAATTGCGCCTGTGCATCGCCATCCTTTGCGGCCTGCTGACAGGCAGCCAGCGCTGCGGGCAAGGCCTGGGCAGAAGTATTGAGGGTGCAGCGACCCACCGCCGGGATCAACAACGAATTGCCGCCTGCGGTAGCCATTAGCGGCTGAAGAAGCAACAGGCAGCCCAATGCAAGGGCGCGGCCGGTGCGGTTCATGGGGATCGACTTACCTCTGCGGAATGCGGGCGGACCCGACGTGTAAACGTGGCGGGTGCTGCATTATGAAATAAGCGGGGGGGCGGTTACAAAGTCTTTACTCGTTTTTCTGCGATATCGTCCAGATGGCAAGACTTCACAGGCACGGCCGGCCGATCGCAGGAGCGGCCGATGACCGCTCCTGCAGGGGGCGAAGAAAACCTACTTCAATGCGGCGAAGGCTTTTTCGGCAGCATCCAGGGTGATCTTCAGTTCCGCATCACCGTGGGCGATGGAGGTGAAGCCTGCTTCGAACGCGCTCGGCGCCAGGTACACGCCGCCGTCGAGCATCAAATGGAAGAAGCGCTTGAAGCGCTCGGCATCGCTGCTCATGACGTCTTCGAAGGTGACGATGTCGTCGGCGCCGCTGAAGTACAAGCCGAACATGCCGCCCGCCTGGGTAGTCACGAAAGGGCTACCTGCGGCATCGGCTCGCTGCTGCAGGCCATCGAGCAAGCGGGCGGTGTAGTCGCTCAGCTCGTCATGGAAGCCCGGACGGCTGATCAGGTTAAGGGTGGTCAGGCCGGCGGCCATGGCCAAGGGATTGCCCGACAGCGTGCCAGCCTGGTAGACCGGGCCCAGCGGCGCAATGTGCGACATGATCTCGCGCTTGCCGCCGAAGCAACCCACGGGCATGCCGCCACCGATGATCTTGCCGAACGTGCTCAGGTCCGGCGTGACGCCGTAGTACGCCTGGGCACCGCCCAGGGCCACGCGGAAACCGGTCATCACTTCGTCGAAGATCAGCACCACGCCGTACTGGTCGCACAGGCGACGCAGCCCTTCCAGAAAACCGGGTGCCGGCGGTACGCAGTTCATGTTGCCCGCCACGGGTTCGACGATGATGCAGGCCACTTCATCGGCGACTTCGGCCAGCATCTGCTCCACTGCAGCAATGTCGTTGAACGGCAGGGTCAGGGTGTGTTTGGCGAATGCCGCCGGCACGCCGGGTGAGCTGGGCACACCGAGGGTGAGGGCGCCGGAGCCGGCCTTGACCAGCAGGCTGTCGGAGTGGCCGTGGTAGCACCCTTCGAACTTGATGATGCTGTCGCGACCGGTGAAACCACGGGCCAGACGAATGGCGCTCATGGTCGCCTCGGTGCCCGAGCTGACCATGCGCACCATTTCCATGGACGGCACGATGGCGCAGACCAGGTCGGCCATCTGGGTTTCCATTTCGGTCGGCGCGCCGTATGACAAACCATGTTCGAGCTGCTTGCGCACGGCGTCGAGCACGTCCGGATGGCTGTGACCCAGAATCATCGGCCCCCAGGAACCGACGTAGTCCACGTAGCGCTTGTCGTCTTCGTCGGTGACATAGGCACCGGCAGCGTGCTTGAAGAACAGCGGCGTGCCGCCGACGCTCTTGAAGGCACGCACGGGCGAGTTGACGCCGCCGGGGATGTGCTTCTGGGCATTGGCGAACAGGGTTTCGGAACGGGACATAAATGAGCTCTCTTGCATCAGGCGGTTTCGAACAACGCGTTCAGGGCGCGGGCGCGGCGGGTGACTTCCTGGGCCGTGTCGGCGCCGAACAGCGCATGCACCACGGCCAGCAGGTCGGCACCGCAGGCCACCAGCGGCGCAGCGTTGTCCAGGGTGATGCCGCCAATGACGGCAATCGGCAATTTCAATTCGGCCCGCGCTTGGCCCAACAGTTCAATGCTGGCAGGCGATGCATCGGGCTTGGTCTGGGAGGCGAAGAAGCGGCCAAAGGCGACGTAGCTCGCCCCTTCGCGGGCCGCCTGGCGCGCCAGGTCGAGGTTGGCATGGCAGGTGCTGCCGATGATCGCCTTGCGCCCCAGCAGGGCGCGGGCCGGAGTCAACGGGCCATCGGTCTGGCCCAAGTGCACGCCGACGTTGAGCCGTGCGGCCAGTTCGGCGTCGTCGTTGATGATCAGGTGCGCCTTGTAGCGCTCGCACAGCTGACGCAGTTTTTCCGCTTCGCGCAGGCGACGGGCTTCGTCGTTGCTCTTGTCACGGTACTGCAGCAGCGTGATGCCGCCATCCAGGGCGGCCTCGACGTACTTGAGGAACTTGCCGGCCAACAGCTGGCTGTCGGTGATGGCGTAGACGCCACGTAAGTTCATCGCTTGGGCCTCGGGCAGGGGGCGGAGATTTGGCTCAAGAGCAGAAATCCAGGGGTAGGCGACGGGGCACGAATTGCCCGTGGCCCAGTTGCTCGGCGTCGCGCAGGGTGCGCCAGGTGTAGTCGAGCGCCGACTGCACGGCGCTTTCCAGGCCTTCGCCCAGTGCCAGGCGACCGGCCAGGGCACTGGCCAGGGTGCACCCGGAGCCGTGGTAGCTGCCGGGCAGGCGCTGGCAGGTGAAAGTGCGACGGCTGCCGTCGCGGCTGTACAGACGGTTGTGCACTTCGTGCTCGTCGCCGTGACCACCGGTGATCAGCAGGTGCTTGCAGAACGGCAGCAGTTTTTGCGCGCATTCGTCGGCGCTGCCCTCGGGCAGGTCGGCGAGGATGCGTGCCTCGGGCAGGTTCGGCGTGGCGATGGTGGCCAGCGGCAGCAGCCGCTCGCGCATCGCATAGCCGACCTCGTCCTTGCCCAGGCTGCCGCCACCGCCGGCGCGCAACACCGGGTCGCAGACCATCGGCAGATGAGGGTGGGCCGACAACAGCTCGACCACGGTCGCGACCATGTCCACCGAGCCAAGCATGCCCAGCTTGACCGCCGCCACCGGCGAATCGCTGAGCACGGCATTGGCCTGGGCCAGGATCCATTCGCGATCGAGCACACGGAAGTCGCTGACGTTGACGGTGTTCTGCACGGTCAGCGCGGTAACCGTCGGCGCGGCATGGCAGCCCTGGGCAAGCAGGGCTTCGATATCTGCCTGCAGGCCGGCGCCGCCACTGGGGTCGTGGCCGGAGAGACAGAGGACAACGGGGCGGGAACTATAGATATTCATGGTGCGCGAGCTTATCACGGCGCACGGCGTTGTAGCAGGGCCGCAAGCGCTGGGCAGGGTGCCCCGATGACGGGTTCGATGGACAGGGTTCGCGCTTTGTACGGTGCCTCTGTATCATATTGACATTACACTCTGACAGGTTCCGAAAGCAGCGGCCCAGAGCCGACTGAGGGAACATTGCGCACCGCCCGTCGTGCACGCAGACGCTGTGCTAGAGTCATTCGATATCGATAACAGGCTGTGCCGATTGCATCGAACCAAAGGGAATGGGGGCTTCCCGATGCGATCAGGTGTGCCACGCTGGGGCTGTATGCGCTATTTGCTTATCCTGATCATGGCCTTGCTGCCCATGCTGGCCTGTGCAGTCGACTTCGACGAGACCACGCGCAGCCTTGCGCTCGGCCGCTCGATGCAGGTCTACGAAGACGTGGCCGGCGATGCGACCATCGAGCAGATCACCCGCGACCTGGCCCCGGCCTTCCACCAGCACCATGCCGACGTGCTCAATGCGGGCTATTCGAAGTCGGTGTTCTGGCTGCGTATCGATCTGCGCTATGTGCCGCGTGCCGACAGATCACCCCATAGCTGGCTGCTGGAGCTGGCGTATCCGCCGATGGATCACCTGGAGCTGTACCTGCCCGATGCCGCCGGCCAGTACCACCTGGTGCAGCGAACCGGCGATGCGTTGCCGTACGACAGCCGGCAGATCAAGCAGAACAACTACCTGTTCGAAGTGCCTTTCCAGCCCGATGAAGCCAAGACGGTGTACCTGCGCTTGCACAGCCAGGGTTCGGTCCAGGCGCCGGTAAGCCTGTGGTCGGCCAATGCCTACCTGGAGGCGCAGCCTTCACGGCTGTACGTGCTCGGGCTGATCTACGGCGTGCTGCTGGGCATGCTGGTGTACAACCTGTTCATCTTCCTCAGCGTGCGCGACCGCAGCTATCTCTACTACATCGTCTATATCGCCTCATTCGGGCTTTACCAGGTGTCGGTGAACGGCGCCGGGGTCGAGTATTTCTGGCCGAACAACCCGTGGTGGGCCAACGCTGCCACGCCGTTCTTCATCGGCGCGGCCGGGTTCTTCGGCTGCCTGTTCTCGCGCAGTTTTCTACAGACCGCCCGCCACAGTCGTTGGATGGATCGGCTGCTGATCGGCCTGATGGTGTACGGCGCCGTGGTCATGGCGCTGTCGCTGTCGACCAGCTACGCCTTGGCGTTGCGTCTGGCCACGGCGCTGGCGTTGTGTTTCACCGTAGTGATCTTCACCGCCGGTATCGTCGCCTGGTTGCGCGGCATGCGCCTGGCGCGCTATTTCATCATCGCCTGGAGCGCGTTCCTGCTGGGCGGCATCGTGAACACGCTGATGGTGCTGGGCTATCTGCCCAACGTGTTCATCACCATGTACGCCAGTCAGATCGGCTCGGCGCTGGAGGTCGGTCTGCTGTCGCTTGCGCTGGCCGACCGCATCAACGTGCTGCGCGACCAGCAGGCGCAGACGCTCAAGGAAGCCGGCCTCAAGCTTGAACTGGCGAACCAGGAGCTGGCGGCGAGCAACCGCTTGAAGGATGAGTTCCTGGCCACTGTCACCCACGAACTGCGCACGCCGATGAATGGCGTGATCGGCTCGCTGGAACTGATGCAGACCGTACCCATGGGGCCGGAGCTGGCCCAGTATCAACACACTGCGGCAGGCTCGGCGCGGGACATGATGCGCATGGTCGACGACATTCTGATCCTGACCGAACTGCAGGCCGGGCGGCTCTATCCGCGCAACGAACCGTTCAGCCTGCAGGCGCTGCTCGACAGCATGCAGATGCAGTTCAGCCGCCAAGCCCATGCCAAGGGGCTGGCGTTCACCGTCGAGCGCGCCGCGGGATTGCCCGATCGTCTGCGGGGAGACGTCAAGAAGCTCGCGCTGTGCCTGGCCTGCCTGATCGACAACGGCATCAAGTTCACCCGCGAAGGCAGCGTCAACGTGCGGGTCAGCGGCGGCGAGCCGCAGGACGATCACCTGCAGCTCATCTTCAAGGTCAGCGACAGCGGCATCGGCTTCACGCATCGTGACGAAGAGACGCTCTATCAGCGCTTCTACCAACTCGATGGTTCCATGACCCGCGAATACGGCGGGCTGGGCATCGGTCTGGCGATCTGTCGGCAGTTGGCCGAGCTGGTGGGTGGTCAGCTTCATCACCAGTCCGAGCCCGGACGCGGCAGCTGTTTCGAATTCAGCGTGCGTCTGGGGGTGGTCGAAGCCCATCCGGGCCGTGCCTTGAGCACCAATGCCGGTGCCTTCGGTACCCAGCGCGCCGCCCACGAATGCACCGTGTTGCTGGTGGACGACAACAGCGTCGACCAGTTGGTCGTTCGCGGCATGCTGCTCAAGCTCGGCTATCGGGTGCGGACTGCCGAGGACGGTTCGGGCGCATTGGCCCTGCTGGCGCGCGAGCGGTTCGATGCGGTGCTGATGGAGTGCAGCCTGCCGACCCAGAGCGCCCTGCAGACCACCCGTGCGCTGCGCAGCCTGCCAGGGTGCGAGCGGCTGCCGGTGCTGGCGATCACCGATGTCGGCCAGCAGGGGCAGCGCGAGCGTTGCCTGGAGGCAGGTGTGTCGGTGTGTCTGGCGCGTCCGGTGCGCTTCGAAGAACTGCAGGCGCTGTTGCATGGCTGCGTCCTCGCACAGCCCAAGCCCCTCTCGCCGCTGGCTGCGGACGCTCCGCCCGGAGCAGCCCCGGCATAATCCGGGACGCGTCACGGGGGTGCCTTTCGTCGGCATTGCAGGCAAGATGCAAGACTGCCAGATCAGCCAGGACATGCCCCATGAGTAATGCCCCAGACTTCGTAGTTGTAGAAACCGCCGAACAAGCCGTGGATCGGCTGGCGGAGCTGCACGAACGGGCCACCCGCGCCCTGAGCCAGGCACTCAAGCGCTACCTCAAGGATCGCAGCGAGCCGGATGCGGCCGAACGTGACCTGTTCCGCTACCCCGAACTGCGCCTGACCTACGCCTACAACGGCGAATTGCCGGCCATCACCCGCGCCTACGCCAAGGTCAACCTGCCTGGCGTCTATTCGGTGACCGTGACCCAGCCTGCGGCCTTCCGCGGCTATCTGCTGGACCAGTTGCGGCCCTTGATGCGCGACTTCGCGGTGACCATCGAAGTCGGTGTCAGCGAACAGAACATCCCTTACCCCTACGTCGTCGACCAGGGCGACGAGCTGGCCGGCAGCGGTGTGACCGCCGCAGCGCTGGCGCGAGTGTTCCCCAGCACCGACCTGTCCGCCGCCACCGACGGTATTGCCGACGGCCTGTACGACTGGGCCACGGCCGATCCGCTGCCGCTGGCGCTGTTCGATGCTGCGCGGGTGGATTTCTCCCTGCGCCGTTTGATCCACTACACCGGTAGCGACTGGAAGCATGTGCAGCCCTGGATCCTGCTGACCAACTATCACCGCTACGTCGACCAGTTCGTCACCCACGGTCTGGAGCAGCTGCGCAACGACCCACGCTTCGTGCGCCTGGTGATGCCGGGCAACGTGATCATCGAAAAGAGCATGGACAACGGTGAGGCCCAGGCGCTGGTGGCCAGCGTGGTCTGGCACCGCTACCAGATGCCGGCCTACCACCTGATCGCCGAGGATGGCGATGGCGTGACCCTGGTGAACATCGGCGTCGGCCCCTCGAATGCCAAGAACATCACCGACCACCTGGCCGTGCTGCGCCCGCATTGCTGGTTGATGATCGGCCACTGCGGTGGCCTGCGTCAGTCGCAGACCATCGGCGACTACGTCCTGGCCCACGCGTACATGCGCCAGGACGGGATTCTCGATCGGGTCCTGCCGCCCAACATCCCCATCCCGGCCCTGGCCGAAGTGCAGCTGGCCTTGCAGGAAGCGGCGGCGCAAGTCACCGGCGAGCGCGGCGACGACCTCAAGAAGCGTCTGCGCACCGGCACCGTGCTGACCTACGACGACCGCAACTGGGAACTGCGCTGGGCTCAGGAGCGGCCGCTGATCAACCTGTCGCGCGCCGTCGCGGTGGACATGGAAAGCGGCACCATCGCCGCACAGGGCTATCGCCTGCGGGTGCCCTACGGCACCTTGCTATGCGTGTCCGACAAGCCGCTGCACAGCGAGATCAAGCTGCCGGGATCGGCCAACGCGTTCTACAATCGCGCGGTCAGCCAGCACCTGAACATTGGTATCGCTGCCTTGAACCTGCTGCGCAGTCAGCTCAATTCGCTGCACTCGCGCAAGCTGCGCAGTTTCGACGAGCCGCCGTTCCGCTGACAGGTTTGCCGTGGCGGGCAAGGGCCTCTAGCATGAGCGCTCTTGCCCGCACAAAAGCCTTTTGTCATGCCTTTGCCTCCTCGCTCCAAGCAACGTCCCGCCGCCGGTAAACGCCGCGTGGCCAAGGCGCCACCTGCCCAACCTCGGCTGGTGCTGTTCAACAAGCCGTTCGACGTGCTGACCCAGTTCAGCGACGGTGAGGGGCGCGCGACCTTGAAGGATTTCATCGACATCGCCGGGATCTACCCGGCCGGCCGTCTGGACCGCGACAGCGAAGGGCTGTTGTTGCTGACCAACGATGGGCAACTGCAGGCGCGCATCGCCGACCCGAAGCACAAGCTGGCCAAGACCTATTGGGTGCAGGTCGAAGGCGCGCCCGACGAGGCGCAATTGCAGCGTTTGCGCAGCGGGGTGGAACTCAACGATGGCATGACCTTGCCCGCCGAGGCGCGGTTGCTGGACGAGCCGGACCTGTGGCCGCGCGATCCGCCCGTGCGCTTTCGCAAGAGCGTGCCGACCCATTGGCTGGAACTGGTGATCAAGGAAGGGCGCAACCGTCAGGTGCGACGCATGACGGCGGCGGTGGGCCTGCCGACCCTGCGTCTGGTACGGGTTCGCATCGGTAACTGGAGCCTCGAGGGCCTGGGACAGGGGGAATGGCGCGAGGTGCCCGCCAGCCTGTAGCAGGCCCCGCCCCCTGTGGGAGCGGGCTCTGCCCGCGAAGATCTACCAGCCTGCCTCCGGCCCTACCTCGTATGGGAGCGGGCTCTGCCCGCGAAGCTCCGACAGTCTGCCTCAAGCTCTGCCCCTTGTGGGAGCGGGCTCTGCCCGCGAAGATCTGCCAGCCTGCCTCAGGCCTCAGCCTTAGCTACGCAGATGGGTCAACGGCAGTTCAGTACTGGCCATGACCTGGTTGAGCACGAAGCTGGAACGCACGCTGGTCACCCCCTCGATCCGCGTCAGGTGGCCCAGCAGAAGCTTTTGATAGTGGTCCATGTCCGGTACCACTACCTTGAGCTGATAGTCGGCATCCATGCCGGTCACCAGGCTGCATTCGAGCACCTGCGGCAGCCCGCGAATGGCCGCTTCGAAGGTTTCGAAACGTTCCGGGGTGTGGCGGTCCATGCCGATCAGCACATAGGCGGTCAGGCTCAACCCCAGCTTCTTGCGGTCCAGCAGAGCGACCTGGCGGGAAATGTAGCCGTCGTCTTCGAGCTGCTTGACGCGCCGAGAGCAAGGCGATGGCGAGAGACCAATGCGTTCGGCCAGTTCCTGGTTGGAAATGCGCGCGTCGCGCTGCAATTCAGCCAAAATACTCAGATCATAGCGATCAAGTTTGCTCATCAAATCTGCCTTCGTGTTTTGCGTTGCGGCAAATTATCCATCCGAAGGCAAAAATTGCGCAAGTGCTGTGTAAATCAGCAATGTTCGCAATCGGCTGCTGCACCTGCGGCGCTATAGTTATCCACAGAATCACTGCCCGGACATGAGTCCACTGCGATCCGCTCAATCAGGCGGGTTGCGGCCACCGCCCCCACCGGGGTTGCGCTGGCCCCCGGGCTGCACACTGCCCAGAAGGCGGCGTGAGGTGAGCCGACGTCACAAGCGTCGAGCAGGGACAGAGTTCGAGAGAGGAGGCCGACGGGTCTCCTTTTTTTTCGCCTGCGAAACGGTGGTGAGTGTGGCGCAGTGGGTCAGTCATGAAGTGGCTGCTTGTGCTGATAACCTGTGCAGGTCCCTGACGGGATCTTCACAGAACCGGATTCGGGTTTGTCAGTCTGATGATCAGTAGCTCCCCTTATCTTGCGAGGAACAGCATGAAATCGCCCCTCTGGCGTCTGGCCGGTGTCGCTGCGCTCTGCCTGGCCGTAGGCGCGCCGGCGTATGCGGAAGGTCCGCAGGATCAGTTGCGCGGCAGCTCCAACGGCGGCCAGCGCGGGCCGGGCGGGGGCAACGCCGGGCCGGGTCAGCAACCTGGGGGTGGCCAGTATCGGCCGCAGCCCGGTGGCAATCAGGGCCAGTGGCAAGGGCGGCCTGTGCAGGGCAATCAGGGGCAGTGGCAAGGCCGACCAGGCGGCAATCCGAACCAGTGGCAGGGCAACAGGCCGGAACAGGGTCGCCCCGAAGGTGGCCAGCAGGACAATCGGCCGCCGATCATCGGCAAGCCTGACGAAGTGCGCCAGACCCAGGCGCCGTTGAGAGGCAGCTATCCGGACCTGCGTCGAGACAACGACCGGCGCTGGGAGGGCGGTCGTGATCGCTCGCCCGGTGATCACGGTGGCGGCTGGGGCCCCGGCCCGCAGTATCGTCCGGGGCAGGTGATCGATCGCTTCCCCGGCCAGAATTATCGCGTGCCGTACCGAGGGCAGGATTATTACTATTCGGGTGGGTACTGGTACCGACCCCAGGGCCCGCGGTATGTGGTGATCGAACCTCCGCGCGGTGTTAGAGTGCGGGTGCTGCCCGATTACGCGCAGCGCATGTGGATCGGTAGCTCGGTGTTCTTCGTGGCGGCGGGGACGTACTACCAGTGGGTCGATAACACCCAGGAATACGTGGTGGTGAATCCGCCGGTGAATGCCAGCATTCCACAGCCCGCGCCGACCTTGACCAGCTACGACGTCGCGGCGTATCCGGCCCAGGGCCAGAGTCCGCAGCAGGTTGCCCAGGATCAATACGAGTGCAAGCGCTGGGCCGTGGAACAAAGCCGCTTCGACCCCGCCAGCGCCACCTATGCGCCATCGCCTGAAGTGGTCAGCGTGTACCGGCAAAGCCTCGCCAACTGCTTCGCGTCACGCGGCTACACGGTGAATTGATCGCGTACCGACGCAGCTTGCGCCGCAGCCACAAGGCACCGCGTTCTGCATGACACACCGCATCGACCGCCGACGCGGCTCGCGCCGCTGCTACAGGGGGCGTGCGTTTGCGGGGCGCCGCGATCCCCTGTAGCAGCGGCGCAAGCCGCGTCCGGGGACTCCGCGTTTTTTCAGCCGGACCGCATTCGCCGCCGACGCGGCTCGCGCCGCTGCTACAGAGGGCGTGCGTTTACGGGTTGCCGCGATCCCCTGTAGCAGCGGCGCAAGCCGCGTCCGGGGCCTCCGCGTTTTTTCAGCCGGACCGCATTCGCCGCCGACGCGGCTCGCGCCGCTGCTACAGAGGGCGTGCGTTTACGGGTTGCCGCGATCCCCTGTAGCAGCGGCGCAAGCCGCGTCCGGGGACACCGCGTTTTTTCAGCCGGACCGCATTCGCCGCCGACGCGGCTCGCGCCGCTGCTACAGGGGGCGTGCGTTTGCGGGGCGCCGCGATCCCCTGTAGCAGCGGCGCAAGCCGCGTCCGGGGGCACCGCGTTTTTGCAGGCGGACCGCATCCACCGCCGACGCGGCTCGCGCCGCTGCTACAGGGGGCGTGCGTTTGCGGGGCGCCGCGATCCCCTGTAGCAGCGGCGCAAGCCGCGTCCGGGGACACCGCGTTTTTTCAGCCGGACCGCATTCGCCGCCGACGCGGCTCGCGCCGCTGCTACAGGGGGCGTACGTTTACGGGGCGCCGCGATCCCCTGTAGCAGCGGCGCAAGCCGCGTCCGGGGACACCGCGTTTTTTCAGGCGGACCGCATTCGCCGCCGACGCGGCTCGCGCCGCTGCTACAGGGGGCGTGCGTTGACGGGGCGCCGCGATCCCCTGTAGCAGCGGCGCAAGCCGCGTCCGGGGACGCCGCGTTTTTCAGGCGGACCGCATTCGCCGCCGACGCGGCTCGCGCCGCTGCTACAGGGGGCGTGCGTTGACGGGGCGCCGCGATCCCCTGTAGCAGCGGCGCAAGCCGCGTCCGGGAGCACTGCGGTTTTGCAGGCTGACCGCATTTCTATCAAACGGGATCAGCGTGAACCAGAACTTCGGCGCGTGGGTACTGGCTTTCGATGGCCGCTTCCACGTCCTCGCAGATGCCGTGGGCGTCGGCCAGCGACAACTGCCCGGGCAATTCCAGATGCACCTGCACGAACCAATGGTTGCCCGACATGCGCGTGCGCAGGTCGTGAGCGCCCAGCACCCCCGGCACATTGCACGCCAGCGCCAGCATCTGTTCGCTGACATCCAGCGGCAGTTCCTGGTCCATCAGGATCGCCGTGCTTTCGCGGGCGATGTGCACCGCGCTCCACAGGATGTATAGCGCAATGCCCAGGCCAAAGAAGGCATCCAGCTGCGGCCAGCCATAGCTGGCCAGCACCAGCGCCACCAGGATGCTGCTGTTAAGCAGCAGGTCCGAACGATAATGCAGCGAGTCCGCGCGCACGGCCGTCGAACCGGTTTCGCGGATGACCTTGTATTGCAGGGCCAACAGCGCCACGGTCAGGACCAGGGAAAGGATCATCACCGCGATGCCCACCCCCGCAGCGCCCAGCGGCTGGGGATCCTGCAACTGCTTCCACGCCTGATAACCGATCAGCACGGCGCTGGACCCGATGAACAACGCCTGGGCCATCCCCGCCAAGGCTTCAGCCTTGCCGTGCCCATAGCGGTGATCATCATCGGCCGGGCGCAGCGCATAGTGCACCGCCAACAGGTTGAGAAACGACGCCGCACCATCGAGCACCGAATCGGTCAGCCCCGCGAGCAGGCTCACCGAACCACTGAGCCACCAGGCCACGGCCTTGGCCACGATGAGAATACTGGCCACCGCCAATGACGCCCGTGTCGCGAGGCGAAGCAGGCGCGCATGTTCCTTGCTGGTTGGCATCGCAATCCTTAAGCGGCGGGTTTCAGACCATACATGGCCAGCTGTTCGACACTGCCCTTGTGCTGGATCAGGCGTGGATCGTCCAGCGGCAGGCTGCGGCCCAGTTCGGTTTCAAGAATGGCCTGCAGTTTGAGGTTGTCCACCTTGCCATCGCGACCGACCGCTGGCTGCAGTTTCTCCGGCGAAATATGCGCGGTCTTGCCGTCGTTGAGGTAGATCGCGCCCGTGGCGAAGTCCACACCGAAGGCGATCAACCCGGGAATCACATAGAACAGGATACCGATGGCATCCAGCGCCGCCACGACCGGGTCGATACGGCCCTCGATCTGCCCGCGCCGATCGGGCCAGAACAAGGTGCCGCAAGCGGTCAACTGGGTCATCAGGGCAGCGGCAACGGCGCCGCAGAGCAAACGTTGATGAATACGCATGACAATCTCCGCAAAATAAGCTGCAACGATACAAGCAAATGGTCGAGCGGAGTAGATGGAGCGTACCTCTCAGAGACTGCAACACAAGGTCGTGCTAGCGCTCGATAGAAGGCTCGTCGTGCCGAGATGATGGTAGTCGAGCCCTTGAATGTTCGGTCGGCGCTGAAAACGGCTCAACCGAAAACCATCGCCCATCATGCAAGAGCATGCGCGAACAGAATCAATCCGCCATGGCCGCATCAATGGGAATCTTACTGCCAACAGACTCGCGCCCTTTGACCCATAGCCCAAAGTGTTTCATGACCTCGACTACAGGCTCCAAGCGCCGTCCCTCAACGGTGAGTTCATATTCAACCGTGACAGGCACGGTGGGAAATACAGTGCGTTTCACAAGTCCAGCTTCCTCAAGCGCACGTAAATCCAAGGTCAGCATTCGTTGCGAGATAGCGGGGATGTCTCGCCTGAGCGCACTGAAGCGCTTCGGTCCATCGAGCAGGTAGGACGCAATGAGCAGTCGCCAGCGCCCACCGAGCAGGCGCATCGCTTCTTCGACAGAGCAGCCTGACAGGTTGTCTTTCATGGTCTGCATCCTCGGACAATAGAGGTATATTTTTTGTACCTATACTACAAAATAGTGCGTTCTTCCTATTTTATACCGCGCTCCTAGAATGAGCTGGTGCTGTCTGCAGGTGGAAATCGACAGCGCTCACTCACGCTCTGGAGTCTGCACATGAAGCTGTATTGCATCCCCGCGTCTTGTTCCCTGTCTCCCCATATCGTGCTCAATGAGCTAGGTCTTGATGTTGCACGGATCAAGGTCGATCACAAGAAGCACCTGACCGAATCAGGCGACGATTATTTGAAAATCAATCGCCTTGGCTACGTGCCTGCACTCGAACTGGACGACGGAACCCTTCTGCGCGAAGGTCCAGCCATCGTGCAATATCTGGGTGACCTGAAGCCGGAGCTCGGACTCGTTCCCGGCCATGGCACCCTTGATCGATACCAGCTTCAGGAGTGGCTGAACTTCCTTTCCACCGAGATCCACAAAGGCTACATTCCGCTGTTGTACTCGACACTGGCCGGTCGATACGTAGACAGTGCGAAGCCAAAGTTGGAGAAGCGCTTCGCCTGGATCGACGAGCAGTTGACCAGCAAGCCCTACCTCATGGGTGATCACTTCACCGTGGCTGACGCCTACTTGTTCGCGTTGACAGGCTGGGGGCAGGCCGCGTGGTTGACCAGCTATTACAAAGTCGACATTCACTTCGACGATTTGCATAACCTCCGTGCCTGGTATGACCGGGTCAAGGTTCGTCCAGCAGTTCAGAAAGCGTTGCGGGAAGAAGGTCTTGTGTAAAAGCAGACATTGGTCGATTCGAGCACAAGAGCAGCAACATGACGCAGGAATCCCTGAGCAGGGCGACCGGTCTCCATGGCTGGATCGGCCCGAACCTGTAAGGCAAGTCCTCGATGTTTGAACTCACCAGTTACCTGGGTCTTTTCTTGGCAGCGTTCGGTGCGGCCACGTTGCTGCCGATGCAGTCCGAGGCGGTACTGGTTGGCATGTTGTTGTCCGATCGCTACGTCATTTCGACCCTGTTGACCGTCGCCATAGTCGGCAACGTACTGGGTTCTGTACTGAACTGGGTGCTGGGCCGCTGCGTTGAGAGGTTCCGCCACAAGCGCTGGTTTCCAGTGAGCGAGGCAAAGCTCGCAAAGGCCCAGCAGTCCTATCTGCGCTACGGGCACTGGTCGTTGTTGCTGAGCTGGGTGCCGATCATTGGCGATCCGCTGACCGTCGTTGCCGGCGTCATGCGCGAGCCCTTCTGGCGCTTTCTGCTGATCGTCACCCTGGCCAAAGGTATGCGTTATCTGGTGCTGGCCGCCGTGGCGCTGGGGTGGACATGACGGCTGCGCATGGGGATCCGAGTACGCCCGTCGGCCTGCCGTAGCTTGTATAATTGCGGCACCACTGCCGGAGAGACCATGACCTCGTTGCCGATTGACGCCGCCTTGCCGGCGCTCCTCGAAGCCCTTCACGATCGCAATGAGGCCGTGCTGCAAGCGCCGCCCGGCGCCGGTAAAACCACACGTGTTCCGCTCGCGCTCCTGGATCAGCCGTGGCTGGCCGGGCAGACCATCGTCATGCTCGAACCCCGTCGACTGGCCGCTCGCGCAGCAGCAGAACGGATGGCAAAGGAACTGGGCGAAGCGGTGGGCGAAACGGTCGGTTATCGAATCCGTCTCGAGAGCCGCGTTGGTCCCAGGACTCGAATCGAGGTGGTGACCGAAGGGATTCTTGCACGCAGGCTGCAGGACGATCCTTCGTTGGATGGCGTGGGCCTGATCATCTTCGACGAATTTCACCTGCGCAATCTGGACGCAGACCTGGCGCTGGCACTCGCCCTGAATGGCCGCGAGCTGTTCCGGGACGACTCGCCACTGAAGGTGCTGGTGATGTCCGCCACGCTGGACGGCGAGCGGATATCGGCCTTGCTCGACGATGCGCCGATCGTCAGCAGCGAAGGCCGGATGTACCCGGTGGACGTGGTCTGGGGAAAGTCCACGCAGCCCGGGGAGTATATAGAGCCTCGCGTCGTCTCGACCTGCATCGAGGTGATCGAGGAACAGGAAGGCAGCGTACTGGTGTTCCTCCCAGGCCAGGCCGAGATTCGACGTGTCCACCGCGACCTGGAAGACTGGCTCTGCAGGCAACCACCTGATCACGCGTCACGTATCCTGCTCTGTCCGCTGTATGGCGAGCTGTCCCTGAGCGAACAGCGCACCGCCATCGAGCCTGCGCCGTCCGGCAAACGCAAAGTCGTACTGGCCACGAACCTGGCCGAAACCAGCATCACCATCGAAGGGGTGCGGATCGTCATCGATTCCGGCCTGGAGCGCGTGCCCCGTTTCGATCCGCGCAGCTCGATGACCCGCCTCGCCACGCAGCGCATTTCCAAAGCCAGCGCCACTCAACGCGCAGGCCGGGCAGGGCGGCTGGAGCCTGGTGTCTGTTACCGCTTGTGGTCAGAAGCCCAGCATGAACAGCTCGCCAGCTTCAGCACCCCGGAAATCCAGCAAGCCGACCTCGTCGCGTTGGCGTTGCATCTGGCGCGCTGGGGGGTGACGCCCGATCAGTTGCACTGGCTGGATGCGCCACCGACGGCAGCGTTTTCCCAGGCCAGCGACTTGCTCTGTCGGCTGGGTGCTCTGGATGCCAACGGCCTTCTAACGGCCCATGGCCAGGCCATGGCGCAGTTGCCTGCCCATCCGCGTATCGCCCATCTTCTGATCCGTGGGCACGAGCTTGGTCTGTCTCAGCACGCTTGTGACCTGGCGGCGCTATTGGGGGAGCGCGACATTCAGCGTGGAGGCGGTGCCGATGTGCACAGCCGAATGGCGATGCTGGCAGGGCCTCGTGTGCACCGCGATGCGCAACGGGCCAAGCAGTTGGCGAAGCAGTACCGTTCCTATCTGCAAGGACCCTCGCTGAATGCTGTCGCCGATGCGGATGACCCGAAGTGGGTAGGGTGTCTGCTGGCGCTTGCCTACCCGGATCGTATCGCCCGGCAGCGTCGCCCCGGCGGGGCCGAATACCGGTTGAGCAACGGCCGCGCGGCGATGTTCGCCGACGTCGATGCACTCATGAAGCAGGCCTGGCTGGTCATCGCCGATCTGGGCAGTCGCCAGGGCCAGCGCGAGGAACGAATCTATCTGGCGGCGGATCTTGATCCGCAACTGTTCGAGAGCGTTCTGCAGGATCAGGTCCGCCTGGTGGATGAGCTGGATTGGGATGAGCGTGAGGGAGCATTGCGTGCCGAGCGTCAGCGCAAAGTGGGCGAGCTGATCCTGAGCCGAGAATCCTTGCCAGGCCTGGACGCCGACGCTCGCGCCACGGCCCTGCTCGGGCTGGTGCGCCGCAAGGGCCTGGAACTGTTGCCCTGGACCCCGGAGCTGCGCCAGTGGCAGGCGCGGGTCATGCTGTTGCGAGAAGTGGACGCCCAGAACCCTTGGCCGGACGTCAGCGACACCGCACTGTCGAAACAGCTGGAGCACTGGCTGCAGCCCTACCTGGGCAGGGTCACGCGCCTGAGCCATTTCGGCCAGCTTGACCTGTCCTCCATTCTGCGCAACAGCCTGCCATGGCCGCTGCCACAGAAACTCGATGAGCTGGCGCCGACCCACATCGCTGTGCCGTCAGGCTCATCGGTACGCCTGGACTATAGCGAGCACCCGCCGATTCTGGCGGTGCGTTTGCAGGAGCTGTTCGGCCTGGCCGAGACCCCGCGCATCGCCGGTGGACGGCAAGCGGTGAAGTTGCACCTGCTGTCGCCAGCGCGGCGACCGGTGCAGGTGACGCAGGATCTGGCGAGTTTCTGGGCCAATACCTACGAAGAGGTGAAGAAGGATTTGAAGGGGCGGTACCCCAAGCATTATTGGCCGGAGGATCCGTTGGTGGCGGAGGCGACGGCCAGAGTAAAACCACGCTCTTAGGACGACATCATCGGCCAACGACAACCTGACGTCGTCACCGCTGCCAACCTGACCGGGTCAACCGTGCGTTCCAGTGGGCTGAGCGCACTTGCGGAGCAGGGAGCAGGCTCAGGTCGATTTTTTCGCACGGGTCGCCGTCATCAGCACCATCAGCACATGATCTACAAGACCGACGATCCGCTCGCGTGAAATGGGCGCTCCATGAGGGCCACCGTAATGCGCCAGAAGCGCGACTACCGTATCGCTCACGAATTCGAGCTTGGCTTCGGATAAAACGAGACCACTCCCATGGCCAGCTTCGCTGGCAAGCTTGCCCAACTCCATTCGTATGAACGTGCTGAACCGCTTGACCAGCGACAGATACAGATCAGGGTGCAAGCGGGCCATCTCCATCGTCGCGGTGACCAGTTCGGGACGGTCCTCACAGCTCCCGACCTGTTCCACCAGTGCGAGAAGATCATCTCGCAGTGATGTGCGTGGATACTGGGGTGGCTGCAGGAGATCCAATGTGGCCACGGCATCGGTCACAAGGTCTGCTTTGGCCGTCCATCGCCGGTACAGGGTTGCCTTCGATACCCCGGCACGTGCCGCCACATCTGTCATGGTCAGGGCGTGATAACCCTTTTCACCCAGCAGCTCTAGGGCGGCATCGATGATAAGTCCGTCACGGCTTTTGTCTTGAGCACGCCCCCGTTCTGCCGGTGGCAGGCGGTGTTTATGGTGGATAGCTTGGTCGGTCATGGAAAGCATTATAGGGGAGGTGATACGGAACAGTATATTTCCGAAACTGTTGCGTTTCGTATATCCTGACCGTACCATTCGTGGACTTTTCCTGCGCTCAGCGCGGATATTTCTTCGAGAGGTTGCTTATGTCCACTTCGATTGACTCTCCCGTTCTGGTGATGGGTGCTACGGGTAAGCAGGGCGGTTCGGTTATCCGTGCGTTGCTCAGAGCAGGTCGCTCGGTACGTGCCTTTGTGCGCGATCCTTCTTCCGATGCAGCACAAGCACTCGCAGTCCAAGGCGTCGAGGTCGTGAAAGGCGAATTTACCGATACGGCCAGTCTTGATGCAGCATTGACTGGGGTGGACGGTGTTTTTTCGGTGCAAATGGGATCACAGCCCAGCGACCCACATACAGAGGTCTTGGCCGGTGAAGCTCTGGTCCAGGCTGCTCATAGGGCCAATGTACGTGTAATCGTCCACTCCTCGGTCGCTCGTGCTGGCGACCACGAGCAATTCGTCGACTGGAAAGAGGGACGTTGGGAACCGTCATATTGGCAGAACAAAGCAGCAGTCAACGAGAAGGTAAAAGCGCAGGGCTTCCGTCATTGGGTGATTCTGAAACCGGCCATGATCATGGAGGACATCGTACCGCCGCAGGCGGATCTGCAATTCCCTTCACTTCGCGAACGTGGTCGATTTGAAACTGCAATAGCAGCAGACACCTCCATCGATTGGATTGCAGTAGAGGACATCGGGGCGTTCGCAGCTGCCGCCTTTGACGAGCCTGAGCGTTTCCATGGTCACGAGATCGATCTCGCTGCGGAGTCTGTCACGTTGCCCGAAGTGGCTGCAAAGATAGCTCAGGCTACGGGAAGGCCGGTTTCGGCAGTCACTTTATCGAAAGAAGAGGCACTCTCCAGACCCTATGGCGAACTGTACTTCCAAGCTGAATCATGGAACAACGTCGAGGGCTATAGGGTAGACCTCGAGGCCGTACGTAGCTGGGGCGTGCCCCTGACCACACTCGATCAGTTCATTGCACAACATCGAGACAGGTTCGTCATTGGCTGAGGTTTTTCCCATCCAGACTGCGAGCTTCGTCTCCGGGCCTTGGGTACGCGTTGGCAGACATCAAGCCGCACAGGCAGCCAGCAACAAATGCTGGCTGCTGCCACCTCGCCAACCTACCATCGGCGCACGTACCGGCCTGAAGCGATGACATCACCGTGAGCATCAACTTTGATTTGAATGATCTGCAGGCCTTTCGGGCAGTGGTCGAGCAGGGCAGTTTTCGGCGGGCGGCGGAGGCGATTCGCCTCACCCAGTCGGCGCTGAGTCGGCGCATCGAAAAGCTCGAGGGGGCGTTGGGCGTGAAGCTGTTCGAGCGGACTACGCGGCGGGTGTCTCTGACCAACCAGGGACGGGCGTTTCTGCCGCAGGTGGAACGGTTGCTCGATGATCTCGATCTGGCGTTATTGAGCATCGGCGAGCCGGGGGCGTTGCGCGGCGGCACGCTGGTCATTGCCTGCGTGCCGTCGGCGGCGTATTACTTCATGCCCCATGCGATCCGCAGCTTTCGTGGCCGCTATCCCAAGGTAAAGGTCAGGTTGATCGACGTTTCGGCCCATGAGGTCAGTGCGGCGGTATCATCGGGCGAGGCGGATTTCGGTGTCAGCTTCGGCGGCAATCTGGCGCCGGACATCGAGTTCAGTACCTTGATGGATGAGCGCTATGTCATCGCCTGCCGCAAGGACCACCCGCTGGCCGAGCTGGAAGTGGTGACGTGGGCGCAGGCTTACGAGCATGACTACATCACCCTGGATCGATCATCCGGCAATCGCCTGGTGCTGGACCGGGCCATGCCCGGCCTGACGTTCGCCAGGCCGAGCCTGTGCGAGGCGCGGCACGTGACGACGGTGCTGGGGCTGGTCGAAGCCGGGCTGGGGGTGGCGGCGGTGCCGTCGATCGCCATGCCACCGGCCTCCCATCCCATTCTGGCCAGTGTGCCGTTGATCGAGCCGCAGGTGCAGAGGCACCTGGGGCTGCTCAAGCGTCGTGGCCGCACCCTGACCCCGGCGGCGCTGGAAATGGAAGGCCTGATCCGAGCCTTGCCGGGTACTTTAGCGCGGCACTGAATCCAGACCCGTAGCGCGTACGGCATCCTGTACCTTGGGCGACGCCAGGTAGTCCAGCAACTGCTTGGCTTCGGTCGGGTGCGCAGCGTTTTTCGGGATGCCCGCGGCATAGCGGGTCACCGACTGCACGTCTTCCGGAATCTTGCCGACGAAGGTGATGCCGGGAATCGGCAGCAGTTCGGCCACTTGCTGGAAGCCCAGCTGGTAGTCCCCCTTGGCAACCACGGAAGCCACGGGAATGCGCTCGATCATCTTGCTCTTGGGCGCCAGTTGATCCTCGATGCCCAGCTTCTTGTACAGCTGTTTCTCGATGTAGACGCCGCTGGCGCTGTCGGAATAAGCCACCGACTTCGCCGCCAGCAGGGTCTGCTTGAGTTCGGCGTCGGTGCCGATGGCAGGTTTCTCTGCGCCGGCCTTGACCGCCAGGCCGATCCGCGAATCGGCCAGCTCGACGCGTGAGCCGGGATCGACCTTGCCCTGCTTGATCAGCTCATCCAACGCGTAGCCCACCATGATCACGACGTCCGCCTGCTCGCCACGTTCCAGGCGGTTGGGGATGGCTTCCTGGGCCTTGCCCATGGACGGGCCAAGCACGGTATTCAGGGTGTTGCCGGTGTCTTTGGTGTAGCCGGGAGCCAGGCTTTTGTAGGCAGCGGTGAAGCCACCGGAGGTCATCACGGTGAGCTCTTGCGCCTGCGCCAGGGGGCTCAGGACGAAGGCCGCCAGGGCCAGTGCGGGCAGGGATTTGAAGGGCAGTTTCATGGTGTTTCCTTTTTCAGACGTTTCAGGCGTTCAGGCGATGACGGGGGACTTGACTGCAAGTCGGCGGTACAAAACTAACGTGGCCACGAACGCGCAGAGGGCTGCAAAGATCATCCAGTAAGCCGGTGCAGCCTTGTCGCCGCTGACGTGGATAAGCCAGGTGGAGATTGCGGGTGTGAAGCCGCCGAACACGGCGGTGGCCAGGCTATAGGCCAGGGAGAAGCCGGCTACCCGCACCTCGACCGGCATGATCTCGGTAAGCGCCGGAATCATCGCGCCGTTGTACAGGCCGTACAGAAAGGAGAACCACAACAGGACTTCGAGCATGTGGCCGAACGTCGGCGCCTGGGCAAGGAAGGACAGGGCGGGATAGGCCGTGATCGCGGTCACCAGCGACATGGTAGCCAACAGTGGCTTGCGGCCGAAGCGGTCACTCAAGGCGCCACCGACAGGTAGCCAGAAGAAGTTCGAGACGCCGACCAGCAAGGTCACGATCAGCGCATCGCTGGTGCTCAGCTGCAATACGGTCTTGCCGAAAGTCGGCGCGTAGATGGTGATCATGTAAAAGGCCGTGGTGGTCATGGCCACCATCAGCATGCCGAGCACGACCAGCCCAGCGTTGGCGTACAGCGTGGCGAAGACCGCTTTCATCGAAGGTCGACGTACGCGACTGGAAAACTCGGCGGTCTCTTCCAGGCTGCGACGCAGGAAGAAGATGAACGGCACGATCAGGCAGCCGATGGCGAACGGGATGCGCCAGCCCCATTCGGCCACCTGGGCCGGGGCCAGCCATTGGTTGAGGCCGTAGCCCAGCCCGGCTGCAACGACGATCGCCACCTGCTGGCTTGCCGATTGCCAACTGGCGTAGAAGCCTTTGTGCCCAGGCGTCGCCATTTCGGACAGGTACACCGAAACACCACCCAGTTCCGCGCCTGCGGAAAACCCCTGCAGCAGCCGCCCCAACAACACCAGGGCAGGTGCCCACAGACCAATCGTGGCGTAACCGGGAACCAGCACGATGAGCAGGGTGCCGCTGGCCATGATGGCCAACGTGACGATCAGACCTTTGCGGCGGCCCACGTCATCGATGTACGCCCCCAGCAGTACCGCACCCAGCGGACGCATCAGAAACCCCGCGCCGAATACGGCGAAGGTCATCATCAGGGAGGCAAATTCGTTCGAGGCGGGGAAGAAAACGCCCGCAATCTGCGTGGCATAGAAACCGAAGAGGAAGAAGTCGAACTGTTCGAGGAAATTCCCGGAGGTCACCCGGAAGACCATTCCGGCTTTCGACCCTGTCCGATCGGACGGGCGCGATGTCTGATGCATTGTTGTTCTCCAGCGCTTTTTTGAGATTATTTGTAACCGCTCGTTACGCAATATTCTCGGGTAAACCGGTCTCCAGGTTAATCGTTGATTTCGCATGGATTGATGCATGAACGCGATCAATACGGGATTTGATTTTGTATCGGTAGGGTGCGGGCCACTGCCGCGAAGGGAGAAATCACAGTGGCCCGTCAAGCTTCGAAATCCAGCCCGGCCCGCCCGGTGGGCGTGCTTGCCGAGCAAACCTGCTCGATCTAGAACTGATACTTCACCAACAAACTCGCCGTGTCCTGGTCGGTGGTGAAAGAGCCGTCATCCTTGATGCCGTATTTGTCGGACCAGTAATCGTATTCCACACCCACATACAGGTGCTTGGCTTCGTAGCCCAGGCTTTTGCCCAGGTCATACTTGATCTGCGGGTTGAAGTGCAGGTTGGCGTGGTAGTCGGACTGGTTGTTGCCATGGCCGCTCTTGTTGTTCACCACCCAGTCGATGAAACCGTCGATCAACAGGTTCGAGTTGCCCAAGGGCAAGGTGTAGGACCAGGCCGGGGTGATCTGCCAGGCGCCGGAAGGCACGCGGTTGCCGTCGGGTTTGCGGTAGTAGAAATTCAGCTGGAAATAGTCGAAGCCTGGAATGTCCAGGTCGAAGCCCGGACCTATCAGGTAGGCATCCACGTCGTCATCGCCGAACTCGTAGGTGGTGGCGAGCAGCACGTCTTTCACCGGTCCGAATGAGAGGTCCTGGCCCAGCAACTTGCCGGCGCTGAAGCGTGGGCTGAATTCGCCGTAGAGGCTGTAATGGCCATTGCCGGATCGCGCGCCGTTGTACCAGCTGTTGTCGACGAAGGCGAACAGGTCGCCCCACGTCCAGGCGCTGGCATGTTCGACGGTGACGGTTTGCTGTATCGCCGGATCGACCTTGTAATTCTTGCCGTACAGGTACGTCAGACTTTCTCCGTGCCACAGCAATGGCCCTTCAGCATGAGCACTGCCAGCGCCCAGCAGACCTAACATGCACAGTGATGCTCCCCAAGCGTTTTTCATGTTTTACCCATCAATCAATGTGGTGTTTATGGCGCACCGGCATTGGTCCGACAGATGTCGTGGACCGGGCGTCGAAGTTGTGGGCAGACAACCGAGTTGGCTCCCCGACCCCGTGCGGGGCGCGGGCTTGTTGCGCTGGCGTCTTGCTGGCCGAAACGGGCCGGACGACGCTTCTTGTTTCAGTCGCGATCGATCGCGAACGGTCCCCAGGCCTGACGCACGGGGACCATTTCCAGGCGATTGATGTTGATGTGGGCGGGCAGGGTGGCGACGTGGAAAATCTGTTCGGCGATATCTTCCGCGGTCAGTGGCGTGGTGCCCTGGTAGACCTGGCCGGCGGCCTGCTGGTCGCCCTGGGTGCGGACCAGGGTGAACTCGGTTTCGGCGATTCCGGGCGCCAGGTCGGTGACCCGTACACCGGTGCTCAGCAGGTCGCAGCGCAGGTTGTAGGAAAACTGTTTGACGAAGGCCTTGCTCGCGCCATAGACGTGGCTGCCGGGGTAGGGGCACTCACCGGCGATCGAGCCGATGTTGATGATGCTGGCCCCGGCGCCGGTTTCCAGCAGTGCTGGCAGCACCGCGTGGGTCACGTTGACCAGACCGGTCACGTTGGTGTCGATCATGGTGTGCCAGTCAGCCAGGTCGGCCTGTTGCGCCGGTACCGGGGCCAGGGCCAGGCCGGCGTTGTTGATCAGCGCAGTCACGCGCTGGAAGGCTGGGGGCAAACCGGCGACGACGGCCGCGACCGCTGCGGCATCGCGCACATCTAGCGCGGCGACGTGCACTGGCACCTGCGCGCCCAGTTCATCCAGCAGGGCATGCAGGCGCTCCAGGCGTCGCCCGGTGAGAATCAGCGACCAGCCGGCCTGGGCGAAACGACGGGCCGTGGCCCGCCCGAAACCGGACGTCGCACCGGTGATGAAAACAATACCGCTCATGTGGAAACCTCGACAGCTCAAAAATCGACCGTTCAAAAATCGCTCAGCGTCGCTCTTCGCGAACATAGGGTTCACCCAGCGCGCCCGGCTGGCTGGCACCTGCGCGCTTGCTGGCAGCGACCCAGACCATGACCGCCAGGGTCACGGCGTAGGGCGTCATCAGCATGAAATACTGCGGCAGTTGCACACCGGCGGCGGCCAGTTGCGGAATCAGTGCCTCGATACCGCCGAACAGCAGGGCACCGGCAAACGCGCGCCAAGGTGACCAGCGTGCGAAGATCACCAGGGCAATGGCGATCCAGCCACGGCCGCCGGTCATGTCGGCGATCCACATCTTGGTGCTGAGCACGGCAATGAATCCGCCCGCCAGCCCCATCAGTGCGCTGCCGGCCAGAATCGCGGCGAGCCGATAGCGCAGCACCGGCAGGCCGGCGGCATCGGCGGCCTGGGGGTTCTCGCCCACGGCGCGCAGTTTCAGCCCGGTGCGGGTGCGGTTGAGAAACCAGACCACAGCAAAAAAGATCACCACGGTGAGGAACACCATCGGGTTCTGCCTGAACAGGCCTCCCACCACTGGCAACTCGCTCAGCGGCCACAGCTCGACGGCCGTAAGTCCGCTAACCGGGCGATTGGTCCAGCCCAGCAGGGTGCCCAGCAAGCCGGTCAGGCCCTGACAGAAAAACACCAGGGCCAGCCCGGCAATGACCTGATTGATGCGCAGCACCAGCACCATCAGCGCGAACAACAGCGAGACCACGCTGGCGGCCGCCATGGCCGCGAGCAGGGACAGCCCCGGCAGGCCCAGGGCCAGTTGCATGCCGATCCCGGCCAGGGCGCCCACCAGCATCATGCCTTCGGCGCCCAGCGCCAGCACGCCGGCACGCTCGATGATGATCAAACCCAGCGCGGCGAGGGCGAAGGGCACGGCGAACTCGGGAACGCTGCTCAGCCAATAAGTCACCAGATCCATCACTGTTCTCCCGCCTGGATGCGCCGCAAACGGTGCCGTATGAAGAAGTCCGAAGAGGCCACGCAGATCACCAGGATGGCCTGGATCAACTGCACCATCGAAAAGGGGATCTGGTAGAACACCTGCAGGTTGCGCCCGGCGACGAACAGCATCGCCACCAGCAAGGCGACGATGGCGGCAGCGAACGGGTTGTTGCGCGCCAGAAACGCGATGAGAATTCCCGAGAAACCATAGCCTTGGTAGAACGACTGGGTCAGTCGACCTTCCTGGCCTGCGCTGACGATGAAGCCTGCGACACCGGCCAGGGCGCCGGACAGCAGCACGGTGCCGAGGATCATCCGCCGTACCGGCACCCCAACGGCGCTGGCCACGCGCGGGTTGGCATCGACGAAGCGCAGGTACAGGCCGGCGCGCGATACGCTGATGAACCACACGGCCAGGGCCATGATGACCACGGCAATCACGATCGCCACGTTGTAGCCGGCGAACAGGTCGGGCAGCAGCTCGAACGGGCGGAAAGCGGGCGAGTAGGGGAAGTTGTCCCGTGGGTCTTTCCAGCTGCCGTAGAGCAGGTGCAGCAGGAAGTTGGCGGCGATGTAGTTGAGCATCAAGGTCGAAATCACTTCGTTGACCTTCAGGCGCAATTTGAGCAGGACCGGTGCCAGGGTCCAGAGCATCGCGCAGACGATGGCCGAGGCCATCATCAACGGCAGGCGCAGGGCCTCGGGGCCGATCTGGAAGATCGAGATGGCCGCCGCGCCGATCCCGCCCCAGATCATCTGGCCTTCCAGGCCCAGGTTCCAGAAACGTGCGCGAAATGCCAGGCAGCCGGCCATGCCGACCAGAATCATCGGCGCCGCCTGGAACAGCACAGCCTTGAAGTTGCCGGCATCGAGCAGCGTCTGGCCGACGAACTCTTCCAGCAGTTGGTCGGCCGGCACGCCCGCCGCCACCAGAATGGCCGTGCTCAGGGCCAAGCCGACGATCACTGCCAGGCTGATCACCAGCGCCTGGCCGCCCCAGCCCATCTGCTGGCGCAGTTCCAGGGTGTAGCGTCGGCCGAGCAGCGGTTGGCGTGAGGTCTTGAGCAGGGGTTGGGAGAGTTCAGTCATGGCTCACCATCGCTTTGCCAATGGCCTGGCGGTCGGCCGGGCAGTCGAATTCGGCGACGATGCGGCCGCCATTCATCACGCCGATGCGATCGGCCAGGGCCAGCACTTCGTCCAGGTCTTCACTGATCACCAGTACCGCCGCCCCGGCATCGCGCGCAGCGCGCAGGCGTGCGTGCACCGCCTGGGTGGCGCGCACATCCAGGCCGCGGCTGGGGCTGTGCACCAGAATCAGCTGTGGATTGCGGCTGAACTCCCGTGCGATCACCAGCTTCTGGGCATTGCCGCCGGACAGCAGGGCGGCTTTCTGCTGCAGCGAGCGCACACCCTGGACATCGAAGTCGGCCACCGCCTGGGCGGCGTCTTCCAGCAGCCGTTGGCCGCGCAGGCGCAGGAAAGAGCCGTAGCGGCCATCGTGCAGTTGGCCGATGGCGAAGTTCTCGGCCACCGACAGCGAGCCGGCCAGCGCCGCGCCGTACCGGTCGGCGGGGATGGCGGCGATACGCAAGGTTCGGCGTTGCGCAGCGCTGGCCGTGCGCAGGTCGCCGAAGGACGCCAGGTGGATATCGCCTTCGGTCGGTTGTTCGAGGCCCATCAGGGCATTGGCCAATTCGCCCTGGCCGTTGCCACCGACCCCGGCGATGCCATAGATCTGTCCGGCGTGGAGTGTCATGTCGACACCCTTAAGCCCGCCGGTGCCGGCCACGCTGGTGAGATTGCTGACCCGCAGCAACGCTTCGCCCGGCGCTGCCGGCAGGGTCGGGCTGAGCGCTGCCGATTCGCCGACGGTGAGGCGTACCAGCTCCTCGACGCTGACGCCCTGTGGGTCGAGGGTTTTGATCGTGCGGCCGCCGCGCATGACCGTCACCCGGTCGGCGTAGCGTTTCACATCGGCCATCTTGTGGGTGACCAGCACCACCGCAGCGCCTTGGCGGGCGAAGGACTGCACCGTGCTCAGCAGTCGCTCGGCTTCCTGGTCGGTGAGCACCGCAGTGGGCTCATCGAGAATCAGGATCCGCGCGCCAGCCAGCAGCACCTTGAGAATTTCCACGCGCTGCTGCTCGGCCACCGACAGGGTTTCCACCACCTGGCGCGGATCGAGGACGAAACCCAGCTCTTCTGCCTTGCGGGCGATGGTCTGCTCAAGCGCTGCCAGCCGCTTGCGGTAGCTGCCTTCTCCCGGTTGCTCGGGCAGGCCGAGCAGGATGTTCTGCGCCACGGTGAAGGGGCGCACCAGCTTGAAGTGCTGGTGAACCATGCCGATGCGATAGCGGCTGGCATCCTTGGGACTGTGCAGCCGCACGCTGTTGTCGTCGATCAGCACGCTGCCGGTTTCCGGCGCGTACAGGCCGGCGGCAATGTTCATCAGCGACGACTTGCCAGCGCCGTTCTCGCCGAGCAGGGCATGCACCTCGCCCCAGCGGGCGCTGAAGTCGGCTTCGCTCAGCGCCTTGAAGCCGTCGAACGATTTGCTGATACCGGTGAGTTGGAGCGCGTTGGCCTGGCTCATTTCTGGGTCATCACGCCTTTGACGAACCAGTCCATTTTCCACAGGTCCGGATCGCTCATGACCTGGCCTGGGGCGAGCCGCTGCTGGCCATCACGGTCATCCATGGGCCCGGTATAGAGCGTCTTGGTGCCGGCCAGTAGCTCGGCCCGCGCCGCGTCGATCTTGGCCCGGTTCTCGGGGCTGATCACGGCGTCCTGGGTCAGGCTGATGTCGGTGCCGCCCTGCTGCATCGACAGCAAGGCGCCATTGGCCTGGGGAACCCAGTTGCCGGCCATGATCTTTTTCACTTCAGGCGTCAGGAAACGGTCCCACACCCACATCGACGAGCACACGGTGGCCTTGGGCGCGAACTCGCTCAGGTCCCGGTGATGACCGGTGCCATGAATGCCCCGCTCCTGGGCGACGATCTGCGGTGTCGGGCTGTCGACGTGCTGGCCGATCACGTCGACACCGTTGTCGATCAGCGCCATGGTGGCAGCGCGTTCCTTGACTGGGTCGTTCCACGCGCCGGTGTAGATGACCGTGACCGTGGCCGCAGGATTGATTTGCTGCGCGCCCAGTTCATACGCGTTGATGGTCCAGTTGACCTGGCCGAAGGGGTTGGCGGCCACGAAGCCCAGCTTGCCTGACTTCGACGCCGCACCCGCCGCCATGCCGCACAGGTACTGGCTTTCGTAGGTACGGCCGTAGAAGGATTCGAGGTTCGCGGCGTTGGTGGTGCCCGAACCGTTGAGGAAGGCCACGTCGGGGTATTTCTTTGCCAACGCCAGGAAGGTGTCGGAATAGCCGAACGCGGTGCCGATGATGATGTTGGCGCCGCGAGCGATCAGGCGGTCGACCACCGGCGTGATGGCTGCGGCGTTTTCGGGAACGCTCTCGACGTACTGGATCTTCTGATCCAGGCTCTTTTCCAGTTTGATGCGGGCTTCGTCGAATGCCTGGGTCCAGCCGCCGTCGTTGCGCGGGCTGATGTAGACCATGGCGATCTTGGCCGGGCCCTTGAGGGTCAGTCCCTCGGCGTAGGCTGCAGTGCCTGTCCAACAGGCCGAAGCGGCCAGCAAAATTCCCGGTAGCAGTGTCTTGATCATGAGGCGCCTTCCTGAAATGTGAGCATGGGGCAGCGGGATGCTGCCGTGGCCAGGAACCCGCCCTAAGCCGCCCGGAGCTCGAAAGCAGCATCCGTGCCATTTCAGAAAAGCGCTTTTATTACAGTGTGTTGGGTTATTTTTGGGGCTTAATTCAGATCAATTGGTCCGAACTAGAGCACTTGGTTTGTGCGCTCGGCACGATTAGAGGGCATTCACGCAGGTCTTGGCCGCACGCCATCGAGTATCAAACCGCGCAACCCCACCAGGACCTCTTCGAAAAATACCGGATCGTGCAGGGTCTTGCCGGTCACGGCCTCGACCTGGGTGCGGAAGTCGGCGTAATGCTGGGTGGTTGCCCATAGCGAGAAGATGAAGTGGTGCGGGTTGATCGGTGCCAGTTGGCCCGTCGCGATCCAGTGTTCGATCACGGCCACCTTGGTGTCGACGGTTTCGCGCAAGGGCTGCTGCAGTTCACTGAGCATCAGCGGCGCGCCCTGCATGATCTCCATGCAGAACAGACGCGACTCTGCCGCGTGATCCCGAGAGAGTTCGAGTTTTGCCTTGATATAGGCGCCGATGGCCTCGACCGGGTTTTTGTCGGCGGTGAAGTACTGCAGGGGGCTGAGCCAGACCTCCAGCAACTGCCTGAGCACGCTCAGGTAGAGATCGTCCTTGCTGGAAAAGTAGTACAGCAGGTTGGTCTTTGAGACGTCAGCCCGAGTGGCCACCTGGTCGAGGCTGCTGCCGTGCAGGCCATAGCGGGAGAACACATCCAGCGCGGCGCCCAGTATCGCGGTGCGTTTGCTTTCCATCAGTTGCAACCGGCGCTTGAGTGCCGCCGCGCTCGGCTCGCGGGTGGCCTTGGCCGCGGGCTTGGGCTTGACGTTGCGCGTGCGCTTGGCACGGGGCTCGTTGGCGGGGGGATGCTCTTTCACGCGTCTGGAACCTGCGGCTGGAGGTAGGCGGCCATGATAACGGGCGAATGTCCGCTGACGATACAGGCATGGGGACGTCGTGCATCGTTTTGCACCGCGACGCGGAAAATCGCACAAACCAAGTGCTCTACTTCGGACCGTTTGGTCCGATAAAGTTTACCAATTGTCTGCAACCTGTTGAAAGTACAGGATTAACCAAACATGGCCTGATCCCTGCTAAGTGACTTTCATGCGCAACCTGTCCGGTGCGTAACGATCATCACTCAGAAAGGGAACCACATGGATATCGGTGTTTTCACTCCTATTGGCAACAACGGCTGGCTGATTTCCGAAAACGCGCCGCAGTACCTGCCCACCTTCGAATTGAACAAGCAGATCGTGCAGAGGGCCGAGCATTACGGCTTCGACTTCGCGCTGTCGATGATCAAGTTGCGTGGCTTCGGCGGCAAGACGGAATTCTGGGAACACAACATGGAATCCTTCACGCTGATGGCCGGGCTTGCCGCCGTCACCAGCAAGATCCAGTTGTTCGCCACGGTCTCCACGCTGACCATTCCGCCTGCCATCACCGCACGCATGGCGGCGACCATCGATTCGATTTCCAACGGCCGCTTCGGGGTCAACCTGGTGACCGGCTGGCAGAAACCGGAGTACGAGCAGATGGGCCTGTGGCCCGGCGACGAATTCTTCGGCACCCGCTACCAGTATCTGGGCGAATATGCGCAGGTCCTGCGCGACCTGTGGAGCACCGGGCGCAGCGACTTCAAGGGTGAACATTTCACCATGCAGGACTGCCGTGTCAGCCCGCGCCCGCAGGCTGACATGAAGCTCATCTGCGCCGGCCAGAGCGAGGCGGGCATGGCCTTCTCGGCGCAGTACGCCGACTACAACTTCTGCTTCGGCAAAGGCGTGAACACCCCGACCGCGTTCGCGCCCACGGCCCAGGCGTTGCTCGAAGCCAACAAGAAGACCGGGCGCCACGTGACCTCCTGCGTGCTGTTCATGATCATCGCCGCCGACACCGACGAGGCCGCCCGCGCGCGCTGGGAGCACATCAAGGCCGGTGCCGATCAGGAAGCCATCGCCTGGCTGGGCGAGAAGGGCTCGGCGGACAAGGGCGCCAGCTCCAACCTGCGGCAGATGGCCGACCCTACCTCGGCGGTCAACATCAACATGGGCACCCTGGTCGGTTCCTGGGCCAGCGTGGCGCGCATGCTCGACGAAGTCGCCAGCGTGCCGGGTACCCAGGGCGTGATGCTGACGTTCGATGATTTCGTGCAAGGCATCGAAGACTTCGGCCGCAAGATCCAGCCGCTGATGAGCAGCCGCCAGCACGTGATGCCCACTTTGGAGGCCGTATGATGAATGTGCCCGTCAACGTCGCCGGTGTGTCCCTGCCGCAGGACGCGCACCCCGCCCGTGAACTTCCCGCCCGCCCCGAATCCCTGCGCATGAAGGCCAGTGAAACCGCGCTGGTGGTGGTCGACATGCAGAACGCCTACGCCAGCCTGGGCGGCTATCTGGACCTGGCCGGCTTCGACGTATCGAGTACGGGCCCGGTGATCGCGGCCATCGAGAAAGCCCTCGTGGCAGCCCGCGCCGCAGGTATTCCGGTGATCTTCCTGCAGAACGGCTGGGACGCCGACTACGTCGAGGCGGGCGGGCCTGGCTCACCCAACTGGCACAAGTCCAATGCCCTGAAAACCATGCGCAAGCGCCCCGAGCTGCAAGGCCAGCTGCTGGCCAAGGGCGGGTGGGACTATGCCCTGGTCGATCCGCTCAAGCCCCAGCCCGGCGATATCGTGGTCCCGAAAACCCGCTACAGCGCGTTCTTCAACTCCACGTTCGACAGCACCCTGCGTGCTCGCGGCATCCGCAACCTGGTGTTCACCGGCATCGCCACCAATGTCTGCGTGGAGTCGACCCTGCGCGACGGTTTCCATCTGGAGTATTTCGGTGTGGTGCTGGCCGATGCCACCCACCAGGCCGGGCCGGCGTTCGCGCAGCAGGCAGCGCTGTTCAACATCGAAACCTTCTTCGGCTGGGTCTCCAGCGTGGACGACTTCTGCACCACCTTCGCCCCCGTCGGGGCCGTTTCCTGAGGATGCACAGATGAGCAAACGATCGATTATCCCTGCCGGCACCGGCAAGCCCCTGGCCCCCTTCGTTCCCGGTTCCATGGCCGATGGCGTCCTATACGTGTCGGGCACGTTGCCATTCGACAAGGACAACGATGTGGTGCATGTGGGCGACGCGACGGCGCAGACCCGCCATGTGCTGGAGATCATCAAGGGCGTGGTCGAAGCGGCCGGCGGCACCCTGGATGACGTGACCTTCAACATGATCATGATCCGCGACTGGGCCGACTACGCCAAGGTCAACGAGGTGTACGCCGAGTACTTCGCCGGCGAGAAGCCTGCGCGCTATTGCATCCAGTGCGGCCTGGTCAAACCTGACGCGCTGATCGAAATCGCCAGCATTGCGCACATCGGCTGACACTCACTGCGGAGGTTTGCATGTACCACGCCATACACGGTCGGCAGGATGCCGATGCACCCACCCTGGTACTGAGTTCGGGGCTCGGCGGTTCGGCCGGGTTCTGGGCGGGCGATCTGGCGCTGCTCGGCGAGCAGTTTCGCGTCGTGACCTATGATCATGCCGGCACCGGGCGCAGCCCTGCGCAATTGCCCGAGGGCTACAGCATCGAGCACATGGCCGAAGAGCTGCTGGGGCTGCTCGACGAACTCAATATCGAGCGATGCCATTTCATGGGCCACGCCCTGGGTGGCCTGGTGGGATTGGCGCTGGCCGCGCTGCAGCCCCAGCGCCTGAGCAGCCTGGTGTTGATCAATGCCTGGAGCAGCCCCAATCCGCACAGCGCGCGCTGTTTTGCCGTGCGCAAGAACCTGCTGCGTGACAGCGGTGCCGAGGCTTACGTGCAGGCGCAGGCGTTGTTCCTGTACCCGGCCGACTGGATTGCCAGCAACGGTGCGCGCCTGGCCGCGGACGAGGCCCATGCGCTGGCGCATTTCCCCAGCCATGACAACCTGCTGCGGCGGATCAACGCGCTGGAAACCTTCGACATCGAATCGCGCCTGGCGAGCATCGACACGCCTGCGCTGGTGATCGCCAACCGAGACGACATGCTGATGCCCTGGCAGCGTTCCCGGCACCTGGCCGAGCACCTGCCCAACGCCAGATTGGTGGTGCTCGAATACGGCGGACACGCCTCGAGCGTCAGCGATCCACAACCCTTTCATCACGCCGTGCTCGACTACTTTCAAGGACTCTCACTATGAACGTGCCCCATTCGATTCCCGTCGAGCGTCAAGCCTTCCGCGATGCCATGGCAGGACTTGCCGCTGCGGTGAACGTCATCACCACCGACGGCCCCCACGGGCGCGCGGGATTCACGGCGACGGCGGTGTGCAGCGTGACCGATCAGCCGCCGACGCTGTTGGTGTGCATCAACCGCGCAGCCTCGGTCTACGAGTCTTTCACGGGCAACGGCATGGTATGCGTCAACACCCTGGGCAATGGCCAACAAGCCCTGTCCAACGCCTTCGGCGGCAAGATTCCCCAGGAGGAGCGTTTCGCGGCGGGGCACTGGAGCCAGGGGATTACCGGTGCGCCGATTCTGGAGGGCGCCAAACTGTCCTTCGATTGCAGGATCACCAGCAGCACCAGTGTTGGCACCCACGACATTCTCTTCTGCGAGGTGCTGGACATCCGCCAGCAGGACGAGGCCGACGTGCTGGTCTATTTCGCTCGCCGCTACCACGAACTGGCGGGTACTCAAGCCAGCGTGTGAGCGGTGCGGTCAGTCCGGCTTGCCCATCAGCATGAACAAGCGGAACAGCACCACGGTGGGCAGCAGTTGCAGAAAGCTGTTGACGCTGTCGACCAGCAGCCGCACCGGCGTGGGCTGGGCGTCGCTCCAGGCCATGGCACTGAGGCCGTCGAGCAGCCACAGCGGGATCATGATCGCCAGCAGGGTGAACAGGATCGGCCAGAATTTGCCTTTGGTCAGGTCGAAGCTTTCGCGCATGGCCTGCAACGGGGTGCTGTTGCGCAGCACCAGCAGGTATTCCGAGAACGACAGCTTGATCATCAGGTACAGCCCCGGTAGCACGAACAGCCACATGCCGAACATGATCAGCAGGGTGCTGATGGCCGCCATCAGGGCGAAGCGTGGCCACAGGTGCAGGGCCTTGCCCAGCAGGTGCCGGCCCTGGGGCTCATAGCCGTCGGTGCGGGCATCGAGGAACAGGATCAGCGCGGCGGTGTACAACGGATAGAACAGCAGGCCCACGGCCACGTCGTACATCACCGAGGCGTCAGGGCCGTTCGCGCGTGCCACCAACTCGCGAGCCAGGGCTTCGCAGACCACCAGCGGCAGGCACAGGCGCAGGATTGCCCACAGGTTGATGCGGAAAAAATAGAACGAGTCGCGCAATACGATCAGCGGGTTCATGGGGCCGGGTCACAGGTCAAAAAGCAGGTCGACACTTTAGCCGATGGTGGCGTTTTTCAACACCCGGCCAGCGCGCCGTGGCGTGTAGGAGCTTACGCAGGTGAACAAAGTTTAATCGCGGCCGGTCATTGAAAGACGGGGCAGCAGCCCCATCATTGCAGCAGAACCGACGCATTGTGCGCCGGCCACGCCATTTTCCGGGCAATCGAACGAGGTCGCCATGAACACTGATGAACAAAGCCTGATCGACGGTCTGTTCACTCGCCTCCAGCAGGCCGAAAAGGAGGGCAGTGCGCGCGATGCGCAGGCCGACGAGCGCATCAAGGGCCACGTCTCCGCCCAGCCCGCCGCGCCCTATTACATGGCGCAGGCGATCCTGGTCCAGGAAGCGGCGATCAAGCGCCTGAGCGAGCAGAACCAGCAGTTGCAGACCGAGTTGCAACAGGCGCGTAGCCAGGCGGCCGCGCCGGCGCAGCAGGGCGGTGGTGGTTTCCTGTCGAGCATTTTCGGCGGCGGCAACCGCGACGTGCAGCAACCGGCGCGGGCCGTGCAACCTCAGGGCAACGGCTGGCGCGAACCGGCTCGTCAGGCGCCGGCGTACCAGCCGCCGCCACAGCAGAACTACGCCGCTCCAGGCGCTCAGGCGCCGGCGGGTGGCGGCTTCATGCGCGGCGCCCTGCAGACGGCTGCCGGTGTGGCCGGGGGCGTGATGCTGGCACAGGGCATCAGCAGCCTGTTTCACCACGACAATCCTCAGGAGATCGTTGAGGTGATCAAGGAAGAGCCGGCCCAGGCGAGCGACAACGGCGGCTGGAACGACAGCGGTGACGCCCAGCAGGTGAGCAATGACAGCTGGAACGATCAGGGCGGGCTGGCCGATGCCGGTTACGACAGCAGTGGCGACAGTGGCTTCTTTTCCGACGATGATGATTTTGTGTAAGGCCTGAGGGCCTCTTCGCGGGCAGAGGGCTCGCCGCCCGCCCCGCTCCCACAGGGGTGCGCGCGATCCTGTGGGAGCGGGTCTCTGCCCGCGAAGAGGCTGGCACAGTCCCTCCCCCTCACACATGGCACACCACTGTAGGAGCGGGTCTCTGCCCGCGAAGAGGCCGGCACAGTCCCCCCCCTCACACATGGCACACCACTGTGGGAGCGGATCTATGCCCGCAAAGAGGCCGGCACAGTCACCCCCTCCTCACACATGGCACACCACTGTGGGAGCGGGTCTCTGCCCGCGAAGAGGCCTGCACAGTCACCCCCCCTCACACATAGCACCACCACTGTGGGAGCGGGTCTCTGCCCGCGAAGAGGCCGGCACAGTCCCCCCCCTCACACATGGCACACCACTGTGGGAGCGGATCTATGCCCGCGAAGAGGCCGGCACAGTCACCCACCCTCACACATGGCACACCACTGTGGGAGCGGATCTATGCCCGCAAAGAGGCCGGCACAGTCACCCCCTCCTCACACATGGCACACCACTATGGGAGCGGGTCTCTGCCCGCGAAGAGGCTGGCACAGTCCCCCCCCTCACACATGGCACACCACTGTGGGAGCGGGTCTCTGCCCGCGAAGAGGCCGGCACAGTCACCCCCCCCCTCACACATGGCACACCACTGTGGGAGCGGGTCTCTGCCCGCGAAGAGGCCGGCACAGTCACCCCCCCTCACACATGGCACACCACTGTGGGAGCGGGTCTCTGCCCGCGAAGAGGCCGGCACAGTCACCCCCCCTCACACATGGCACACCACTGTGGGAGCGGGTCTCTGCCCGCGAAGAGGCCGGCACAGTCACCCCCCCTCACACATGGCACACCACTGTGGGAGCGGGTCTCTGCCCGCGAAGAGGCCGGCACAGTCACCCCCCTCACATATGGCACACCACTGTGGAAGCGGGTCTATGCCCGCGAAGAGGCCGGCACAGTCACCCACCCTCACACATGGCACACCACTGTGGGAGCGGGGCGGGCGGCGAGCCCTCTGCCCGCGAAGAGGCTGGCACTGACACCCCCATCCTCGCCCCAACACTGGCATACTGGCTCTCCAGAAGCTCAGGCGCCCAGCGCGACGAGGAAGTGCGGTGAAGAAGATCGCGGTGTTCGCCGATGTACAGAACCTTTACTACACCGTGCGCCAGGCCTACGGCTGTCACTTCAACTACGCCGCACTGTGGGCCGACATCGGCCAGCGCGGGCAGATCGTCGAGGCCTATGCCTACGCCATCGACCGTGGCGACAGCAAGCAGCAGCAGTTTCAGCAGATCCTGCGCAACCTCGGCTTCACGGTCAAACTCAAGCCCTACATCCAGCGCAGCGACGGCTCGGCCAAAGGCGACTGGGATGTGGGCATCACCATCGATATCATGGACGCCGCCGATCACGTCGACGAGATCGTGCTCGCCTCGGGCGACGGCGATTTCGACCTGCTGCTCGACCGCATCATCGGCAAGCATGGCGTCGAGGCCGTGGCCTATGGCGTGCCAGGTCTGACCGCCAACTCGCTGATCCGCGCCGCCACCCGCTACGTGCCCATCGAGGGTGCGTTGCTGCTGAAGAATTGAGGTTTCACCGCTTTGGAACGCATTGCTGTCATCGACTTCGAAACCACCGGCATCTCGCCGAACATGGGTTGCCGCGCTACGGAAATCGCAGTGGTCATGCTCGAGCGCGGCGAAATCGTCGGCCGCTATCAGAGCCTGATGAACGCAGGCCTGCCCGTGCTCGGCTTCGTTGCCAGCCTGACTGGCATCACCACGGCCATGGTGCGCAAGGCGCCGCCCGCGGCCGAGGTAATGGCCGAAGTCGCCGAGTTCGTCGGCAGCACGCCGTTGCTGGCGCACAACGCCTCCTTCGACCAGAAGTTCTGGGATCACGAGCTCAGCCTGCTGCGCCGCGAGCGGGTGCAGAGCTTTGCCTGCTCGATGCTGATGGCCCGGCGCCTGTTCCCCGGCGCGCCGAATCACAAGCTGGGCACCTTGACCCAGTGGGCGAGGCTGCCACATACCGGCCAGGCTCACCGGGCCATGGCCGATGCCGAGATGGCGGCCAACCTGACCCAGCATCTGGCGCGCGAGTTGCGCGAGCGGCACGGGCTGGCCGAGGTGTCCCACGGGCTGTTCTGCACGCTGCAGAAAGTGCCGATGGCGAAGATGCGCGAGGTGTTGCAGAAGCATCGGTTGGGGTAGGGCTGGAAGGCCTCTTCGCGGGCAGAGGGCTCGCCGCCCGGTTCCCACCAGGAAAGAACAAAAACACACCATGGACGACCTTTGAAATGCCTGCTCAAGCCCGCTTCCCCCTGTTGCTCATCGGCGCCTTTCTGGCCCTGTATTTCGTCTGGGGTTCGACCTACCTGTTCATTCGTATCGGCGTCGAGTCGTGGCCGCCGTTGCTGATGGCCGGGGTGCGCTTTCTCATCGCCGGGACGATTCTCTATGCCTTCCTGCGCCTGCGTGGCGCGCCCAACCCGACCTGGCCACAGTGGCGCGCGGCCGGGTGCGTGGGGATCCTGCTGCTTAGTTGCGGCAACGGCGGCGTGACGGTCGCCGAACATGCAGGCGTGTCGTCCGGGGTGGCGGCGCTGGCGGTGGCCACCGTGCCGCTGTTCACCCTGTTCTTCGGCCTGTTCCGGGGGCAGCGCAACACTCGCCTGGAGTGGGCGGGGATCGTCCTCGGACTGGTCGGGATCGGCCTGCTCAACCTGGGTTCCAACCTGCAGGCCAGCCCTCTGGGCGCGGCGCTGCTGATCTTCGCCGCGGCCGCCTGGGCCTTCGGCTCGGTCTGGAGCCGGAGTCTGCCATTGCCCCAGGGCGCCATGGCCGCAGCGACGGAAATGCTCATCGGCGGCGCGGTGCTGCTGCTGGGCAGCCTGATCTCGGGCGAGCGCATGCAGCAATGGCCCACCGCCGCCGGCTGGGGCGCGCTGGCCTACCTGGTGTGCTTCGGCTCGATCCTGGCCTTCAGTGCCTACATGTACCTGCTCAAGCACGTGCGCCCGGCGGCGGCCACCAGCTATGCCTACGTCAACCCGGCGGTGGCCGTGTTGCTGGGCATCCTGTTCGCCGGTGAGCACATCGGCGTCGAGGAATGCGTGGCCATGGCGGTGATCATCGGCGCGGTGGTGTTGATCGGCGTGCCGCAATGGCGCAAGGCGAAAGCCTAGCCAACAAGGTAAACTGCCGGCCATTGCGAAACATCTTCTGACGGTAGACCCATGACATTCGCCACCCTTGGCCTGATCGAACCCCTGCAACGCGCCCTTGAAACGCTTGGCTACCAGACGCCGACCCCGGTGCAGGCCCAAGCCATTCCTGCGGTGCTGGCCGGTCGCGACCTGATGGCCGCAGCCCAGACCGGCACCGGCAAGACCGCCGGTTTTGCCTTGCCGTTGCTGCAGTTGCTGGCCATGGAAGGCCCCAAGGTGGCGAGCAACTCGGTCCGCGCCCTGGTGCTGTGCCCCACGCGCGAGCTGGCCGAGCAGGTTCACGCCAATATCGTCGAGTACGGCGAGCACTTGCCGCTGAGCACCTATGCGGTGTACGGCGGGGTCAGCATCAACCCGCAGATGATGAAGCTGCGCAAGGGCGTCGACCTGTTGGTCGCAACGCCGGGGCGCCTGCTCGATCTGTATCGACAAAACGCGATCAAGTTCTCCCAGTTGCAGACCCTGGTGCTGGACGAAGCCGACCGCATGCTCGACCTGGGCTTTTCCGAGGAACTGCGGGACATCTATGCGGCCCTGCCGAAGAAGCGCCAGACCCTGCTGTTCTCGGCGACCTTTTCCGATTCCATCCGCCTGCTGGCCGGGCAGATGCTCAACGACCCGCTGAGCATCGAAGTGAGCCCGCGCAACGTGGCCGCCAGCTCGGTGCAGCAGTGGATCGTGCCGGTGGACAAGAAGCGCAAGGCGGAGCTGTTCTGCCATCTTCTGAAGAAGCAGCGCTGGAAGCAGGTGCTGGTGTTCGCCAAGACCCGCAACGGCGTGGACGCGCTGGTCGAGAAGCTGCAGGGGCTGGGCATCAACGCCGACGGCATCCACGGCGACAAGCCCCAGGCCACGCGCCAGCGTGCACTGGATCGTTTCAAGGCTTCGGAGGTGCAGATCCTGGTGGCCACCGATGTCGCCGCACGCGGCCTGGACATCGACGATCTGCCGCTGGTGGTCAATTTCGACCTGCCGATCGTGGCCGAGGACTACATTCACCGCATCGGCCGTACCGGCCGGGCGGGGGCCACGGGGGAGGCGATCTCCCTGGTCTGCGCCGACGAAGTGCAGTTGCTGTCTGCCATCGAAATGCTGACCCGGCAGACGTTGAAGCGCGTCGACGAACCGGACTTCGTGCCCGATCACCGAGTGCCGGACACCGATGCCAGCGGCCAGGTGGTGAAGAAGCCGAAAAAACCGAAGAAGCCCAAGGTCAGTGGTAGCAAGAAGAACCTGGGCAAGTGGGTCGACAGCGGTGATTCACCGGTGGATGCGACCCCTGTGGTCAAGCCGGTGCGCAAGGTGCCGGTGTTCAATACAGGGCCGCGCAAGCGCAAGCCTTGAGGTGTGGGGGGCTTGAGGGCCTCTTCGCGGGCAGAGCCCGCTCCCACAGGTTTGCGCTCGATCCTGTGGGAGCGGGCTCTGCCCGCGAAGAGGCCTTAGAGGCAAACATCACCCCCGCGCCAACCACTCCAGAACGCCATCCGCCGCCCGCCGTCCGCTGGCGAAGCAGGCCGTCAGCAGATAGCCCCCGGTTGGCGCCTCCCAATCCAGCATTTCACCCGCACAGAACGTGCCCGGCACATTGGTAAGCATCAGCCGCCGATCCAGCCCCTGCAGATCCACACCGCCCGCCGTGCTGATCGCCTCATCCAGCGGCCTGGCGCGTACCAGCGTTAACGGCAGCGCCTTGATCGCCAAGGTCAGTGCATCGAGGTCGGCGAAGGTCTGCGCATCGGTCAGTTCACGCAGCAGGCCGGCTTTCACACCCTCCAGGCCCAGTTGCCCCTGCAGGTGCCGGGCCATGGACTTGGACCCCCGCGGTTTGTGCAACGCCGCACGGACTTTATTCACAGGTCGATCCGGCAGCAGGTCGAGGTGCAGGGTCGCTTTTCCCGTGCGGTTGATCGCCTCGCGAATCCCGGCGGACAGTGCATACACCAGGCTGCCTTCCACACCCGTTTCAGTCAGCACGCACTCGCCAGTGCGCAACGGCTCGCCAGCCAACCCGAGGGCGACGTTCTTCAGCGGTGCACCGGCGAATTTCTCCCGCAACACTGCGCTCCAGCCTGGCACCTCGAAGCCGCAGTTGGAGGGTTGCAGCGGCTTGATGGGTACACCGCGCCCTTGCAGCCAAGGCACCCAGGCGCCGTCGGAACCCAGCCGCGCCCAACTGGCACCGCCCAACGCCAGCACCGTGGCCGTCGGGCGCACCGCCAATTCGCCGTGCGGATGCTCGATACGCAAGCTGCCGTCGTCGTTCCACCCCAGCCAGCGGTGCCGGGTGTGGATAACCACACCGGCCTCGCGCAGGCGCTTGAGCCAGGCACGCAGCAGCGGTGCGGCCTTCATGTCGGTCGGAAATACGCGTCCGGAGGTGCCGACGAAGGTCTGGATGCCCAGGCCATGAATCCATTCGCGCAACCGTGGGCCATCGAACGGAGCCAGCCATTCTCCCACCGCCTGCGCACGTTCGGCGTAGCGAGCGACGAAGGCGGGCTGGGGCTCGGAATGGGTGATGTTCATGCCACCGACGCCAGCGAGCAGGAATTTGCGGCCCACCGAGGGCATGCCGTCGTAGACGTCGACGGCCACGCCAGCCAGGCTCAGCACTTCGGCGGCCATCAGGCCCGCCGGGCCGCCGCCGATCACGGCAACGCGAGGGGAAGAAGAGTGCATGGAAACGGATCGACAGAAAAAGAAGGCGAATTCTACACGCCCCGTTCCGCTTCTGTATTCACGCGCGCCACTGATCAAAATTTGATCGACGCTCTGAAAGCCTTGCCGTATGCGGCCTGTGGCCTGTTTTGCGCAGGTTATCCACATGCGGCTGCACAGCGGATGTGAGTAACTCGCGGAGTTCGCGTAAAACCGCCCTGCAAAGCTGATCAAAAAATGATCGCATCGCCCAAGGCCCCGGCTGCGCGGGGCTTCATTCGCTTATGCGCAGATTATCCACAGGCGGTTGCACAGCCATTGTGTGTAACTTATCCACCGGCTGTCGCGATGTGCATAACTCATACGGTGAGGAAAAACACCATCAGCAAGGGCCCGATCACGGTCAGCAGAAAACCGCTGACCAGCGCTACGGGCAGCAATTCGGGCGGGCACTTCTGCTTGACGATCGGCAACGTCGAATCCAGCGACGTGGCGCCGCCTGCGGCGATGCATTGCAAGGGTCGCCGGGCACCCAGGCTGTACAGCAGACCGATGGCCAGGATCTCGCGAAACAGGTCGGTCAACAGGGCCATGGCGCCGAACGCTTCACCGGCATGGTGGCCCACCATCACTCCGGACAGGGTAAACCAGCCGAAGCCACTGGACAGCGCGAGGGAGATGGCTAACGGCTGGCCGGTCGCCCAGGCCGCCAGCAGGCCGCCGAGCAGCGAACCGATCACCACCATGGCGGGAATCTTCAAGGTGCGCAGCGAGTACCACGACGGGTCGGGCCTGACTCCGTAGAGGTCCAGCCCGACCAGCACGATCAGTACATAGAGGAAGTAGCTGGTCGAAGGCCAGCCAAAGCCCGAGCCGTCGGCCGCGCCCCACAGGTGATACAGGCCAACGCCCAAAGCCAGGGCCAGCAGCGCGATCAGGCATTCCTTGAGCGGCGGGATGATCCCTGCCAGCCCTTGGCGGTCCGACGTCGGGCGTGGCACCACGGCACTGGTGCCCCGAGAGAGCAACAACCACGGCACCGCAGTCGTCAGCAGGGCGAAGACCAGCGCGGTGAGCGCCGATTCACGCGCCGAGTTCAGGGCGCCCAGGACGTTACCGAATTCGTAGCCGATCGAGAACAGCAGCAGCCAGATGAACGGGGTGATCAGCTTCACCAGCCGATGACGCAGCTCGGGGCTGATGAAGATTGCCAACACCCAGCCGCCGGCCAACGCCAGCAGGATGGGCAGGAGTGAAGCCACTATCGAAAGCATTGTCGCAAGCCTTGTGCAGGAGATCCATGGAGTGCCGTGTGTGCCGAAGGCGGGCATTATTCCAGATGCGCGACCCGTCTGGCTGGGCTTTTTCCATGTCGCGGCACCTGGGCCAGGGCCCGGTGCCGCCGGCTGCTGCTAGGCCTGCAGCCACCGATCAGTCCTCGGTCTGGATACGACCGATCAGGGCGCCTGCTTCGAAGTACTCACCGGCTTGCTGGCCGATCTGCACGCGGCCTGCACACGGCGCCAGCACCGAGGTTTCCATCTTCATCGCTTCCACCACGGCCACTACCTGCCCGCTGGAAACGTCGGCACCGTCTTCCACCACCCAGGTGTGCAGGTTGCCCGCCACCGGAGTGAGCAGCGCCTGGGCATCCACCTCTGCCGCAGGCGAAGCCTGTGCCGGGGCAGGGGATGCCGTATCCAGGCTCATGCCGCGCAGCAACGCAGCGGGCAGACCGAGCGCATGGCGCTTGCCATCGATCTCGACGAAGGTACGCAGAATGTCCGCTTCGGCCTTGGGGTCGACCCGCGGCGCCAGGGTGAGGGATTCGGCGAAGTCGGTTTCGATCCAGCGCGTGTGCACGGCGAAGCGCTCGGGGCCGGTGAAATCCGCGTGATCCATCACCGCGCGGTGGAACGGCAGCACCGAGGCGATGCCTTCGATACTGAATTCGGCCAGGGCGCGTCGGGCGCGGGCAATGGCCTGCTCACGGGTGGCGCCGGTGACGATGAGCTTGGCCATCATCGAGTCGAAGTGGCTGGGCACGCTCGACCCGCTGACCACGCCACTGTCCAGGCGCACGCCGGGGCCGAATGGCGGAAGGAACTCACCGATCTGGCCGGGTGTGGGCAGAAAGCCCTTGCCCGGGTCTTCGGCGTTGATGCGGAATTCGAAGCTGTGGCCTCTCGGCACTGGCGTTTCGGTGAACGACAAGGGCAAACCATCGGCGATGCGCAGTTGCTCGATCACCAGGTCCACGCCCGTGGTTTCCTCGGTGACCGGGTGTTCGACCTGCAGACGTGTGTTCACTTCCAGGAACGACAGAGTGCCATCCTGGCTGAGCAGGAACTCGACCGTACCGGCGCCGACGTACCCGGCCTTGGCGCAGATGTCGCGGGCCGCCTGGTGGATACGCTCGCGCTGCTGTTGCGTGATGAACGGCGCGGGCGCTTCTTCCACCAGCTTCTGGTTGCGGCGCTGCAAGGAGCAGTCGCGCGTGCCCACGACCACGACCTGGCCGTGCCGGTCGGCCAGGATCTGCGCTTCGATGTGGCGCGGGCGGTCGAGAAACTGTTCGACGTAGCATTCGCCGCGGCCGAAGGCGGCCTCGGCCTCGCGCACCGCCGAGGCGAACAGCTCAGTCACCTCGTCCAGGCGCCAGGCGACTTTCATGCCGCGTCCGCCACCGCCGAACGCGGCCTTGATGGCGATGGGCAGGCCGTGCTGTTCGGCGAAGGCCAGCACCTCCTCGGCGCTTTCCACCGGCCCCGGCGTACCGGCCACCAGAGGCGCACCCACGGCCTGGGCGATCTTGCGGGCTTCGACCTTGTCGCCCAGCACGTCGATGGTCTCGGGGTTGGGGCCGACCCAGATCAGCCCGGCCTCGATGACGGCGCGGGCGAAATCGGCCCGCTCGGAGAGGAAACCATAGCCGGGGTGCACGGCATCGGCGCCGCTGCGCTTGGCCACCGCCAGCAACTTCTCGATGTTCAGGTAGGTTTCGGCAGGGCGCTGGCCGTCGAGCCCATAGGCTTCGTCGGCGTGGCGTACATGCAGGGCGTCGATGTCGGCATCGGCGTACACCGCCACGCACTGCACGCCGTGGTCGCGGCAGGCACGGGCGATACGCACGGCGATCTCGCCGCGGTTGGCAATCAGGAGCTTTTTCATGGAAGGCGTTCCACATCGGCAGGTGAAGAAGGGGCAGGCGCGGTGGGCTGTAGCGCTTCGAAGGCGGCCACCGGGTTGAAGCGAATCCAGGCGTTGACCGGTATCTGTCCTGCCAGATCGAGGTGGTAGCTGGCGACCACGGCGATCACCGGGTAGCCGCCGGTCAGCGGGTGGTCGGCGAGGAACAGCACCGGCTGGCCGCTGGCGGGTACCTGAATGGCGCCCACGGCGGTGCCTTCGCTGGGCAACTCCTGGTGATTGCTGCGTTCCAGCGGCGTTTCACCGGCCAGGCGAATGCCGACGCGGTTGGACTGTGCGGTGACCTGCCACGGCTGGCTGCTCAGGCGCTCGATGGCGTCGGCGGTGAACCAGTCGCTGCGCGGGCCCATCAGCACATCCAGAGTGACGGTGTCGGTGGTTTTCGGCAGGGCAAACGCCGGGGCTTCACTGAGCGACACGCTGGTGCCGCCCGTCGGCGATGTGAACCCCAAGTGGTCGCCGGTGGCCAGGGCGGGCGGGCCGACCTGGGCCAGGGTGTCGGTCGACAGGCTGCCGAGCACCGGCGTCACGTCGAAGCCCCCGCGGATCGCCAGGTAGCTGCGCAGTCCAGCGCTGGGCGTACCCAGGGTGACGGTGTCGCCCGGCGCCAGTTCGATGGGCCGATAGTTGTCCACAGGCCATTGCAGGCCACTGGCACTGGTGAGGGTCACCGGGGTCTGTGCGCCGGTGACGGCGATCACCGCGTGGCCATGGCAGGTGAAGCGCAGGCCGCCGAGCACGGTTTCCACGCAGGCCATGTCCGAGCGGTTGCCGACGGCGCGGTTGGCGGCGCGCAGGGCGCCCAGGTCCAGCGCGCCGGAGCGGGACACGCCCTGGCCGGTCTGGCCGATGCGGCCGGTGTCCTGCAGCACGCTGTGCAGGCCGGGGCTGAGAATCTGCAGGTAAGCGCCGCTCGGCGGCAGGGCCGCGGCGGGCGCAGCCGGTGCGGGTAGTCCCCCCGCAGCCAGAGGTCCGGCATCGACGAAGCGGACCCTGTAACCGGGCCGCAACAGCGCCGGTTCGGCGCGCTCCAGGTCCCACATCTGCAAGGGCGTAACGCCGATGATCTGCCAGCCACCGGGGCTGGCCTTGGGGTAGATGCCACTGAATTCACCCGCCAGCGCTACGGCGCCCGCAGGGATGCGCGTGCGCGGCGTCTTCCGGCGCGGCACCTGGAATCCGGCGCCGCCGGTCAGGTAGCCGAATCCCGGGGCGAAGCCACAGAAGGCGACGCTGTAGTCCTCGGCGGTGTGGCGTCGAATCACTTCCTCGCGGCTGATCTGCAACAGCGCGGCCACCTCGTCCAGGTCTTCGCCGTTGTAGTGCACCGGGATCTCCACCCGCCGCTGCTCGACGGCACGGCGCTGGCTGGCATCGCGCCGGGCGAGTTGATCGACCAGCGTCTGCCGAGTGATGGCGCTGGGGCGGAACTGGATCAGCAGCGTCCGCGCGGCCGGAATGATTTCTTCCACGCCGGCGATCGGCTCGGCGCTCAAGGCGTCGAACAGGGCCAGGGTCTGCTCGAGGTCGTCGAGTTCGACCATCAGGGTGTCCAGGTTGACCGGTAGAAAACGCACGGCAATCTCCTAGACGTGATACGTGCTGTCAGGCACGTCGGTGATGAACATATGGCCCGGCGAATGGGTGATGGCGAACGGCACACCCGAGGCCATGACCGCTGCCTGGGGCGTGACCCCACAGGCCCAGAACACCGGTACTTCGCCCGGTTCGATGCGCACGGCGTCGCCGAAGTCGGGACGGGCCAGGTCGGCGATGCCCAGCAGCGCCGCGTCGCCCACGTGCACCGGCGCGCCATGCACCGAGGGATAGCGGGCGGTGATGGTGCAGGCTTCGGCCACACGGTCGGCGCGGATCGGGCGCATGGACACCACCATGTCACCGCGCAGCCGCCCGGCGGGGCGGCAGGCACGGTTGCTCAGGTACATCGGCACGTTGCTGCCATCGGCGATGTGCCGGACTTCGATGCCCGCTTCCTGCAGCGCGGTTTCGAAGGTGAAGCTGCAACCGATGAGAAAGGTCACCATGTCGTCGTGCTCGGCCCAGGCGTGGCGGGCGTCGCTGATCTCTTCGACCAATTGGCCGTTGCGCCAGACACGGTACAGCGGCAGGTCGGTGCGCAGGTCTGCGCCCGCGGCCAGTACGGTGTGCGGACTGCCGGCATCGGTGACGTCGAGGATCGGACAGGCTTTCGGATTGCGCTGGGCGTACAGCAGAAAATCATAGGCCCAGTCGCGGGGCAGGGCGATCAGGTTGGCCTGGGTCATGCCTGGGGCGATGCCAGCGGAAGGCGCTACCCGCCCGCCGCGGTAGTCGGCGCGGGCTGCCCGAGCGGCCTCGATGGCGCTCTTCGCTGCGCGTTCGAGTGCGCTCATGGTCGGCCTCCGGCAAACGGCTGCAGTTGCATGTTCGCCTGCTCCAGCACGCGCCGCAGTTCGCGGGCCATGGCCACGGCGGCCGGGCTGTCGCCGTGCACGCAGATGGAATCGGCCTGGATGCGGGTGATGCTGCCGTCGATGGCCTCCAGGGTGCCTCCCTCGACCAGGCGCAGCATGCGTTGGCCAATGAGTTGTGGATCGTGCAGCACGGCACCGGGCTCGCGACGCGACACCAAGGTGCCTTCAGGCGTGTAGGCGCGATCGGCGAAGGCTTCGGCGACGCACGTCAGGCCTTCTTCACGGGCCAGTTCGATCAGGCTCGAACCGGCCAGGGCCACCAGTACCAGGCCAGGATCGACCGCGCGGATGGCAGCGATCACGGCCAGCCCCTGGCGGCGATCGTGGGCGATGGTGTTGTACAGCGCGCCATGGGGCTTGACGTAGCTGACGCGGGTGCCCGCGGCCTGGGCCAGGCCCTGCAGCGCGCCGATCTGGTAGATGACGTCGGCGGTCAGCTCGTCGCTGGCCACGTCCATGTTGCGGCGACCGAAACCGACCTTGTCCGGGTAGGACACATGGGCGCCGATGCTGACCTGCCTGGCCGCAGCCGCCTTGAGGGTGCGCAGGATGCCGGCCGGATCGCCCGCATGGAAGCCGCAGGCGACATTGGCGCTGGTCACGATGTCGAGCATGGCGTCGTCGTCGCCCATGCTCCAGGCGCCGAAGCTTTCACCCAGGTCGCTGTTGATATCTATGCTTGGCATTGGGGAGATTCCTTGTAGTTGTTCTGGCTCATACGACCTTGAGGAAGGCGAAGATTGGTCCGACCGACTTGATCGCCATGTACCAGGTGAGCAGGCAGGTCAATACACCCAGCACCAGCAGCCAGCGAGGATAATGGTAGCCGTCCATGAGGTCCGACCGGCGCCAGCCGACGTAGATAAAGATACTCAGCCCGATGGGCAGGATCAGACCGTTGAAACCGCCGGCGAAGAGCAGCAATGCGGCAGGCGGCGTACCCATCAGGACAAAGACGAGCAGCGACACGCCGATGAAAATGGTGGTGGCGCGGTTGCGCGCCTTCTCGCTGATGTTGGGCGAGAACACGGTGATGAACGAGATCGAGGTGTATGCCGCGCCGATTACGCTCGTAATGGCAGCCGCCCACAGGATCAAGCCGAAAATACGCAGGCCGAATTCACCTGCGGTGGCCTGAAAAGCCTGAGCCGCCGGATTGGCACCCTGGCCCGAGATGTCGATGACCACGCCACTGGCAACCACTCCGAGAATGGCGAGAAACAGGATGTAGCGCATCAGGCCGGTCACCAGGATGCCGCTCAGGGCAGCCTTGTTCACCGCCTGCAGGTTCTCGATCCCCGTAGTGCCACGGTCCAGCAGACGATGCGCACCGGCGTAGGTGATGTAACCACCTACCGTGCCGCCGACGATGGTGGTGATGATGGCAAAATCCACCGTCTCGGGCAGGATGGTCTGGTACAGCGCCTGACCCAGCGGTGGGTTCGAGGCAAAGGCAACGAACAGGGTCATGCCGATCATCACCAGGCCCAGCACGACGATGATACGGTCCACTGCCAGGCCAGCGCGGTGAGACATGAAGATACCGATGGCCAGCAACGCGCTCAGGGCGCCGCCCCATTTCGGATCCAGCCCGAGCAGCGCATTCAGGCCCAGCCCGGCCCCGGCAATGTTGCCGACGTTGAACACCACGCCGCCGAAAATGACCAGTACCGCCAGGAGGTAGCCGCTGCCTGGAATCGCTTTGTTGGCTACGTCGGCCGCCCGCATGCGCGTCAGTGTGACGATACGCCAGATATTCAACTGCACCACGAAGTCGATGAGGATCGAAGCCAGGATGCCGAACGCGAAGGCCGCGCCCATCTTGGCCGTGAAGGTCGCGGTCTGGGTAATGAAGCCTGGGCCGATGGCCGAAGTGGCCATCATGAAGATCGCGGCAATCAGGGAAGAGCGACGCGCCTTGGTGAAGTCCTTGGCGGTCTGTGTCACGGCTGTGTGTGTCACGGCATCGTTCCTGCGATGGGGGATGCAGGTGGTAGAGCAATCAGCATGCCAACACCCTGATAAAAGGCCAAGAGTGTTGATCTGCATGGCGTGGATTGTTCAACAATAAATACAGGTATGACCCACAATATGCACCACTTTGTAACGCTTTCGGGTGTCGCTGTTACTTAATGATGCACCGAGGCCGCATGGGTCTTGCTTGCGACCGGCCTGTGATGGAACATCGCCGGGACTCTTTTCCACCAGGACCGAACATGAACGACACCTCGCTGTGCCCCCCTCGTTCGCTGGGTGAATCCATCACCCAGGAGATTCGCAGAATGCTGGTGGAAGGCGAGTTGGTTCCCGGCCAGCGCCTGTCCGAGGCCGCGCTGGCGGAAACCCTGCAGATCTCGCGCAACACCTTGCGCGAGGCCTTCAGAGGCCTGACCCGTGAAGGTTTGCTCAAGCACGAGCCGAACCGTGGGGTGACCGTGGCGGTGCCGGACATGGCCTCGATCATCGACATCTACCGGGTCCGCCGTTTCATCGAGTGCCAGGCCCTTGCCCAAGGCTATCCGCTGCACCCCGGCACCGTGCGCATGCGCGAAGCGGTCGCCATGGGCCAGCAGGCCAGCGAGGCCAAGGACTGGAAAGCCGTGGGCACGGCCAACATGATGTTCCACAAGGCGGTGGTGGAGTTGGCCGACAGCCCCCGATTGGAGGCGTTCTACGCGCAGATCTCGGCCGAATTGCGACTGGCCTTCGGCCTGCTCGATGACCCGCGGTTTCTGCACATGCCCTACCTGGACATGAACGGCTCCATCCTGCACTGCTTGGAAGAGGGGCGTGCCGAGGAGGCCACGCAGTTGCTCGAAGCGTACCTGGTACGCTCGGAACGCACCGTGCTCGCGGCGTACGAGCGCAGCACCCGGCGATAGCGTGCAGCGCGGTAGCACGTCCGCTCGCATGTCCGGATGCGCCGTTGGTCTTGCCGTGAAAACTCCCTTGTGACCTCGCGTTCGAAATATTCGGGAAGGTGCCCGTGAACTCGGAATCGAACCGGGGCGGGCGGTATCGGCAAGGAATCAGCAATGAAACAGATCCTCCAACTTGAAAGTGCGCGACTGATCCTACGTCAGTGGCGTGACAGCGATTTGCCCGCGTTTGCCGACCTGTGCGCGGATCCGCGGGTCATGCGTTACTTTCCCGAAACCCTGGGGCGTTTGCAGAGCGCCGAAGTGATCGGTCGCGCACGCGGTCATTTCGCCGAATTGGGCTATGGCCTGTGGGCGCTGGAGCGCAAGGACAGCGGGCAGTTCATCGGCTTCACCGGCTTGGGGCAGGTGGGCTTCGACGCCCCCTTCGCGCCGGCCACCGAGATCGGCTGGCGCCTGGCCTATGAGCACTGGGGCCTGGGTTTCGCCAGCGAAGCGGCCTGGACCTGCCTGGCTTGCGCCTTCGACAGGCTGGGGCTGGAAGAGGTCGTGGCGTTCACCGCGGTGGCGAACGCGTCGTCCGAAAAGGTGATGCAGTCCATCGGCATGCAGCGCGATGTGGAGGGTGATTTTGACCATCCGAACCTGCCAGGGCACGAGTTGCAGCGGCACATGCTGTACCGCATCACCCAGGACCAGTGGCAGCACAACCGGTAGGAGCGGCCGGTGGCCGCGAAGGACGCGCTGCGGTGTGCCAGGTGTACCGTGTCGCGTTTTCGCGGCCGATGACCGCTCCTACAGGTGTTCGCGGCGTGGCTGTCCGCTATCATTGCGCCCATTTGGTTCTGCCTATTTGGGTAATGCCTGTGCCGAGGAGTTTTGAATGAGCCATGTGTTGGACGATCTGGTCGAGCTGTTGAGCCTGGAACCCATCGAAGAAAACCTGTTTCGCGGTCGCAGCCAGGACCTGGGCTTTCGGCAGCTGTTCGGCGGCCAGGTACTCGGCCAGTCACTGTCGGCTGCCAGCCAGACGGTCGAGCCCGATCGCCACGTGCACTCCCTGCATGGCTACTTCCTGCGCCCCGGCGATGCGCAGTTACCCGTGGTGTACATGGTCGACAGGGTGCGTGACGGGGGCAGCTTCAGCACCCGCCGGGTCACGGCGGTGCAGAAGGGCCAGCCCATCTTCACCGGTACCACCTCGTTCCAGTACGACGAAGAGGGCTTTGCTCACCAGAGCGCGATGCCCGACGTGGTCGGCCCGGAAAACCTGCCCACCGAGCTTGAGCTGATGCAGCAGGTCGCCCATCTGATCCCTGCGCACATGCGCGACAAGCTGCTGTGCGCCAAACCCATCGAGATGCGTCCGGTGGCCGAGCGTGATCCGTACAATCCATCGCCAACCGACCCGATCAAGTACATCTGGTTTCGCGCCGACGGTGCCCTGGCGCAGACCCCGGCCTTGCATAAGTACGTCATGGCCTACGCTTCCGACTTCAACCTGCTGACCACCTCGCTGCTGCCCCACGGCAAATCGGTCTGGCATCGCGACATGCAGATCGCCAGCCTCGACCATTCGCTGTGGTTCCATGGCAACCTAGTCGCCGACGACTGGCTGCTGTATGCCCTGGACAGCCCCTGGGCGGGCAACGCACGGGGCTTTGCCCGCGGCAGCGTGTACAACCGCGCCGGCCAGTTGGTGGCGTCCTCGGCCCAGGAAGGTCTGATCCGTCATCGGCAGGACTGGTCATGAGCCTGGCCCGCGTCCGTCACTGGGTGTTCGATCTGGACGGCACCCTGACCGTGGCCGTGCACGACTTCGCCGCCATTCGCCGTCATCTGCAGATTCCGCCCGAGGCCGACATCCTCGGCCACCTGGCTGCCTTGCCGGCCCATGAGTCGAAAGCCAAGCACGCCTGGTTGCTCGAACACGAGCGGGCCCTGGCCGTGGCCTCGACGGCGGCGCCTGGAGCGGTGGAGCTGGTGCGTGAGCTGGCCGGTCGTGGTCATCGCCTGGGGATTCTCACCCGCAATGCGCGGGAGCTGGCGCATATCAGCCTGCAAGCAATCGGCATCGCCGACTGTTTCCAGCCGGACGATGTGCTGGGCCGCGACGAAGCCGCGCACAAGCCAGACCCGGCCGGTCTGCTACACCTGGCCGGCGCCTGGCGCGTGCGCCATCCGGACATGGTCATGGTGGGCGATCATCAAATGGATCTGCAGGCAGGCCGAGCGGCCGGTACCGCCACGGTGCTGGTGAACCAGCCGGAGAACCTCTGGCCGGAACTGGCGGACTGGCATGCGCCGGACTGCACGCACCTGCGCAACCTGATCTGAATCGCCCGCCGCCCGCGTTAGCGGGTGGCGAGCGTCAATACGTTCAGGGGCCCTTGAGAATCAGAGACTCTTGGCGCCGAACGTATCGCACTGGTCGATCTGACCCTGAGCAAACCCGGCCTTGAACCAGCGCACGCGCTGCGCCGAGGTGCCGTGGGTGAACGAGTCAGGCACCACACGGCCCTGGCCCTGCTGTTGCAGGCGGTCGTCACCGATGGCGTTGGCCGCGTTCAGGGCTTCTTCGATGTCACCCGGCTCCAGCCAGTTCAGACGCTTCTGCCCGTTGAACGCCCAGACCCCGGCGAAGCAGTCGGCCTGCAGTTCCTGACGCACCAGCAAGCCGTTGGCGCCTTCCATGCGCTGGCCACTCTGGCGCGCTTGCTGAACCTGGTCGGATACGCCCAGCAAGGTCTGCACATGATGGCCCACCTCGTGCGCGATCACATAGGCCTGAGCGAAGTCCCCTGCGGCGCCGAAACGCTGCGACATCTCGCGGAAGAACGCCATGTCCAGGTACACCTGCTGGTCGGCCGGGCAGTAGAACGGTCCGCTGGCTGCCGTGGCATGGCCGCAGGCCGACTGCACCTGGCCGCTGAACAGCACCAGTTTCGGCTCTTTGTACGTCTGCCCGCCTTGCTGGAAGATCTGCTTCCAGGTGTCCTCGGTGTCGCCCAGTACCGTGCTGACGAATTCGGCCTGCTCGTCATTGGCCGGTGGCGCCTTGCGTTGGCTGGTGTCCACCGGCGCCGCCTGCTGGCTTTGGCCGGTCAGTTCGCCGAGGATCTGCATGGGATCCTGGCCGGTCAGCAGGCCGAAGCCAACGATCAGCACCACTGCGGTCAGGCTCAGGCCCTTGCCGCCTATGCGCATCCCGCCGCCGCCACTGCCGCCACCGTCACCGCGGGCATCCACGACGTTATCGCTGCGTCGGCCTTTCTTCCATAACATGGCAAAATCCTCATTCGATTCATGCATAACCATTCGGGTATGCCTGTGACCGTGTTTTTCAATATTCGTTGTCGACCATTTCCTTGAGACTAGTCCGAAGCCTGGAAACAGGTCCTCTATAAATCGAATAACAGGAGAACGGCATGTCTTCCCAAGACAGCAGTCGCTTCATCATCCGTGATCGCAACTGGCACCCCAAAGCCCTGACGCCGGACTACAAGACCTCGACCATGCGCTCGCCCCGCCAGGCGCTGGTGAGCATTCCGCAGTCGGCCAGTGAAAGCACCGGCCCCAACTTCGCCCACCTCAAGTTCGGCGAGTTCGACAACGACCTGCTGCTGAACTACAACCATGGCGGCTTGCCGATCGGCGAGCGGATCATCCTGGCCGGGCGCGTCTGCGACCAGTTCGGCAAGCCCATTCCCAATACCTTGGTAGAAATGTGGCAGGCCAACGCCGGTGGCCGTTATCGGCACAAGAACGACCGTTACCTGGCGCCCCTGGACCCCAACTTCGGTGGCGTCGGCCGTACGCTGACCGACGGCGAGGGCTACTACAGTTTCCGCACCATCAAGCCGGGTCCGTACCCATGGCGCAACGGGCCGAACGACTGGCGCCCGGCCCATGTGCATTTCTCCATCAGTGGCCCATCGATCGCCACCAAGCTGATCACCCAGCTGTATTTCGAAGGCGACCCGCTGATTCCGATGTGCCCCATAGTCAAGTCGATCAACGACCCCGAGGCGGTGCAGAGCCTGATCGCCAGGCTGGACATGGCCAACGCCAATCCGATGGATTGCCTGGCCTACCGTTTCGACATCGTGCTGCGCGGCCAGCGCAAGACTCACTTCGAAAACCGCTGAGGGGGAACCGACATGCCTATCGAACTGCTGAAAGAAACCCCTTCACAAACGGCCGGACCTTACGTCCACATCGGCCTGGCCCTGGCGGCAGCCGGCATCGAGCCGCGCGAGCATGAAATCTGGAACCAGATGGCCAAGCCCGAAGCGCCGGGCGAGCACATCCTGCTGCTGGGCAACGTCTACGACGGCAACGGTCACCTGGTGCGCGACTCGTTTCTGGAGCTGTGGCAGGCCGACGATCAGGGCCACTACCACATCGATTTCGACCAGGACAAACCCTTCAACAGCTTCGGCCGTACCGCCACCACCTTCGACGCCGGTGAATGGACCGTGCAGACGATCAAGCCGGGCGTGGTGAACAACGCCGCCGGCGTGCCGATGGCGCCGCACATCAACATCAGCCTGTTCGCCCGTGGGGTGAACATTCACCTGCACACGCGGCTGTATTTCAGCGACGAGGCCGAAGCCAACGCCAAGGACCCGGTGCTGAACCTGATCGAACAGCCGGCGCGGCGCGAGACGCTGGTGGCGACTCGCTGCGAGGTGGATGGCAAGCTGGCGTATCGCTTCGATATGCGCATCCAGGGAGAAGGGGAGACGGTGTTTTTCGATTTCTGATCCAGATACTGCGGTGCTCCCATTCGCGGGCAGAGCCCGCTCCCACAGATTGCCCAGATCTCACATGGGAGACCTGTGGGAGCGGGCTCTGCCCGCGAAGGGGTCACTACGGTCCAGCGTCCTACCTCAATCCCACTCAGGCGCAAAATCCGGGCTCACCAATCGCTGATCCTTGGGCAGCGCCGCAATGATCCGGCGATCTTCGTCGTCCAACTGCACCTTCAGCGCATCCAGGTTGCTCTGCTGGTTGGCCTTGCTGGCCGCCTTCGGGATCGCGGCGACATTGTCCTGATCCAGCAACCACTTCAACGCCACCTGGGTCGGCAGCACGCCATGCTTCTTGGCAATCGCCTGCAGCTCGGGAATCTGCGACACCTTGTTGCGCACCAGAGGGCTGTAGGCGGTCAGCGCCATGTCGTGCTGGCGTGCGTAGTCGAGCAGGGCGCTCTGCCCCAGGGTGACGTGGTATTCCACCTGGATGGCCGCCAACGGCGCGTTCAACTCCTCGACCACATGGCGCAGCAACGGCAGAGGAAAGTTGGCCACGCCGATGTTCAGCGCACGACCGTCCTGCTTGAACGACACCAGGGTGTCGATGGCCGCTTTCACATCCCAGCCCTCCTGGCCGGGCCAGTGGATCAGGAACAGGTCGATGTAGTCGCTTTGCAGCGCGTTCAGACTGTTCTGGAACGATTCGCGCATGGCGTCGGGCGCCAGCTTGTCCCACCAGACCTTGCTGGTGACATGAATGTCGCCGCGCGGCACGCCGGATTCGGTCAGGCCGCGGCCCACGGCGGCTTCGTTGTTGTAGCCGGCGGCGGTATCGATGTGCCGGTAGCCCAGTTCCAGTGCCTGGATCACGGCCGAGGTGCATTCCTCGTCGAGCATCGGCCAGGTGCCCAGGCCCAGTTTCGGCATCTTCAGCTGTTGAGCGTTGGTGATGAGTTGCATGTCGATCTCCTTCTCTACTGGCGGTTATTCATCGTGTGTCGCTCCGGCCATGTGTCGCGCGGCAATGTAGCCGAAGGTGGCGGCAGGGCCCAGGTTGATGCCCCCGGCCGGGTAATGGCCGCCCATGATGCTGGCCATGTCGCTGCCGGCGGCGTACAGCCCGGCAATCGGCAGGCCCTGGCGATCGAGCACCTGTGCGTGCTCATTGGTCTTGAGCCCGGCGAAGGTGCCGAAGCTGCCTGCCTCAACCTTGACCGCATAGAAGGGCCCCTGTTCGATCGGCGCCACGCACGGATTGGGTTGGTGCAAGGCATCACCCTGCTTGCGGTTGTAGGCGCTGCCGCCGCGGCCGAATGCCGGGTCCTGCCCCAGCCGCGCGTGCCGGTTGAAGTCGGCCACCGTGCGGCGCAGCCCTTGCGGGTCGATGCCGCAGGCATCGGCCAGCGCTTCCAGCGTGTCGCCGACTTTCAGGTAGCCGCTGTCCAGATGCGGTTTGATCGGCAGGGGAAAGGGCCGCGAGATGCCCAGTCCGTAGCGGCGCTGGAAGCGATGACTGCAGATCAGCCAGGAGGCGACTTCGCTGCCGGGCGCATGCTCGACCATCGCCTTGACGTAATCGTAGTAGCCGTCCGCCTCGTTGACGAAGCGCTTGCCGTTGGCCAGCACGCCGATGATGCCGGGCTTGGCGCGTTCGATGATGTGCGGGAAATGGCCGACACTGCCATCGGGGTAGGGCACGCGCGAGACCGGGCACCAGGCCGCGGCCGAGGCCAGGTCCGTGGCCACTTCGCCGCCGGCCGTTTCGCCCAGGCGCAGGCCGTCGCCATTGACGCCCTGCGGTGGCAGGGCCAGGTGTTCGTGGCCGGTGGGTGTTCGTGGAAACAGCGTCCGTCGTCGCTCGATATCATTGGCGAAACCGCCGGTGGCCAGCATCACGGCCTTGCGTGCGTGGATCACGACCTCGCCCCTGGCCGTCTCGACCACGGCACCGCAGACCTGCGAACCTTGCATCGACAGCCGTCGAACCGGCGCCGACTCCCACAGCAGTAAGCCCAGATCATCGGCCGACTTGGCCAGCCGCGCCACCAGCGCCACACCGTTGCGCAACTGCATGGCGCGTCCGTGCCAGGCCAGATCGAGCAGGTGTCGGCTCACTCGCTGGCTGACGTGCAGCAGCGAACGCCATGACCGGGTCAGCGTAAGAAAGGCGCTCAGGTCGGCCCCTGCCATGATCGGCATGCCCAGGAAGGAGGTTTCACGCATCGTTGTGCGCAGGCGCTTGAGCAGCTTCGTGCCCAGTTCGCGTGCGTCGTAGGGCGCAGCGATGACCGAGCGGCCACCGGTGCCGGCGCCCGGCGTATCGCCATGGATGTCGGCGATGGCATTGCCGTCGGCGAATTGCAGGCGGGTGTGTTTTTCGAAGAACGCGACCATCTTCGGGGCGGCTTCGAGGAAGGCGTCGACCCGCGCCGGATCGAAGTGCGCCCCCAGTTCATGTTGCAGGTAGGTGCGTGGCAGGGCTGGATCTTCATCGATGCCGGCGCGCCGTGCCAGCGGGTTGCGCGGCACCCACATCCAACCACCCGACCAGGCGGTTGCGCCGCCGAAGGTGCTGTCCTTTTCCACCACGATCACGCGCAACCCGTGGTAGGCGGCGGTGACGGCAGTGGCCAGGCCCGCGGCTCCCGAGCCGATCACCAGCACGTCGCACTCCACCGGGGTCGTTACGCAGTCGGGCGCAGGCATGGGATGAATCTCCAAGAAGCAGGTGGGTTGAATTATGATTTTATAGAACCTGGTTCCATATTCTATGGATTGCCGACCGGATCGCCAAGTGTAGAATCGGCGAAATTTTTTCATTCGTTCCAACTTCACGAGACCCCATCATGGCCGGCAGTCAGATCGAACGGGCGCTCAGCCTGCTTGAGAGCCTTACCAACGAGCCTCGCGGCCAAGCCCTGCAAACCCTTGCCGAGCAGTTGGGCATGCCCAAGAGTGCAGCCCATCGCATGCTGTCCGAACTGGGCCGGCTGGGGTATGTGCGGCAGAACGCCGAGACCTTGCGCTATCACTTGTCGACCAAGCTGGTCGCGCTGGGCTTTCAGTACCTGTCGGGCAGCGGCGCCGACATCGTTCAGCCGATCCTCGACCGGCTGGCCCAGGACACCGGCGAGCTGGTGCGCCTCGGCGTGATCGAAGGCGACCGGCAAACCTGGATCGCCAAATCCCAGGGCGCCCGTTCCGGCTTGCGCTACGACCCGGAAATGGGTCGCGATGCGCCCCTGTTCTACACCGCCTCCGGACATGCCTGGCTGGCCACCCTCAGTGATGCCAAGGCATTGGCGCTGGTGGAGCAGCAAGGCATTGCCAGCCGTGATGATTTCGGACCGAACGCGCCGCGTTCCAACGCCGATCTGCTCGAACGCCTGCGGGTGGCTCGTGAGGCCGGTTATGCCTGGGTGGTCGAAAGTTCGGCGTTGGGCACGTCGGCCCTGGCTGCCGTGATCCGCCATCCGCGCGACGCTCATGTGGTGGGTGTACTGAGCGTCGCCGGGCCCAGCGCGCGCCTGTCCGAACCGCGCATGCATGAATTGGCCACGGGTTTGCTGGCTGCTGCGCAGGAGTTGTCTCAGGTCAGCGTGGCGTCGGAGCTGTTCAGCTGAGTGTAGAAACAAAGGGGGTGCCATCACGATCCGTGCAGTCGCCTGTACGATTAAGTTCTTGTTGACTTGAAATATTCCGGAACTTGGTTCTAAATATTTGGAGAAAACAAAAACCAAGGATCTGTAATCGTGATCTCCCCACTGCGAATCGCCCTGATTGGTGCTGGCAACATGGGCCGCCAGCATTACCAGCATCTGCAACAGATGGACGGCGCCCAGCTCTGCGCCATCGCCGACCCAGGCCCTCAGGCAGCCGCCTTTGCCGCTGAATGCGCAGTGCCGCATTTCACCGATCATCGGCAGATGCTGGCGCAGGTGGCGCCCGAGGCCGTCATCGTCGCCAACCCCAATGCCCAGCATGTGCGTACGGCTCTGGACTGTCTGGCGGCCGGTGTCCCCGTGTTGGTGGAAAAGCCGGTGGGGGTCGATCTGGACGAAGTGGCCGAGCTGGTGGCCGCCAGCTCGGCCAGCGGTGTGCCGGTCCTGGTCGGTCATCATCGGCGGCACAACCCGATGATCAGCCGCGCCCGGCAAGTGGTGCAAAGCGGCGTGCTCGGTCGGCTGACCACGGTGACGGCGCTGTGGCAGTTGCAGAAGCCCGACAGTTACTTCGACATCGCCTGGCGTCGCGAGCCGGGGGCAGGGATGCTGCTGACCAACCTGATTCATGACCTGGATCTGCTGCGCTACCTGTGCGGCGAAGTCCGCCAGGTGCAGGCCTTCGGCAGCAATGGCATTCGCGGCTTCGGCAACGAAGACAGTGTGGCGGTGTTGCTGCAGTTCGAAAACGGTGCGCTGGGCACCTTGACCGGTTCCGATGGGGTCGCCGCGCCTTGGAGCTGGGAGCTCGGCTCGGGCGAGAACCCGGTCTATCCACGTCAGGCCGATCAGCCGTGCTACCTGCTGGCAGGCACGGCCGGTGCGCTGAGCGTGCCGCAACTGACGCGTTGGCATTACGCCGAACCGGGCGCGGGCTGGCATGAGCCCTTGCAGCAGGTGCAGGAGACCTTCGCGCCTGCTGAAGCGTTGCGCGTGCAGCTTGAGCATTTCATCGAGGTCGCGCGCGGGCAGGTCGAACCGCTGGTGAGTGTGGTGGATGCTGCGCGAACCCTGGCGTTGGTCGACGCCATCGGGGACGCGATTCGCACCGGGCGCGCCTGTGCACCCCGCGCGTTGGGCCAGGCCGGTTAGTGGGCTGAAACGCTCTCACCTTGACCGACACCTTCAAGCCCCAAGGAACCGCCCATGACCCACCGCATCCTGTCTCTGGCCGCCTTGACCGTGCTCGAGCTTTCGCCTCCCGAGATGGTCGAGGTCGCTGCCCGCGCCGGCTACAGCCACGTTGGCCTGCGCACCGAACCGGCCACGGTCGAGGAGCATCACTATCCGTTGCTGCGCGACAAGGCGCTGCAACGCCAGACGGCTGCACGTTTGCGTGATACCGGCATCAAGGTGCTGGACATCGAAATCCTGCGGCTGAAACCGCTGACCCGTGTGGCGGATTTCGAAGCTCATCTGGCGTTGGGCGCCGAGTTCGGTGCCAGTGAATTGCTGGTGGCGGGTAACGATCCAGACGTGCAGCGAGCCAGCGACAACCTGGCCCAGCTATGCGACCTTGCGCGGCCCTATGGCATCCATCCGCACCTGGAGTTCATGCCTTGGACCGACTGCCCGGATCTGGCCAGCGCGAGGGTGATGCTCGACAAGGCCGGTCGCGACAATGCCTGCATCCTGGTCGACGCTTTTCATTTCGACCGCTCCAACTCGCGACTCGAAGACCTGCAGATGCTGCCACCGCAACGCTTGCGCTATGCCCAGCTGTGCGACGTGGCCGGTCCGCGCCCCGATGACATGGCCGAGATCCTGCGTCAGGCCCGCCAGGAGCGCCGTTTTCCGGGAGACGGTGATTGCGACCTGGTTGGCTTGCTGCGAGCGCTGCCCGAGGATGTTCCGCTGAGCCTGGAGATACCCACGGCGCGGCTGTTGGAGCAGGGGGTGAGCGCTTATGAGAGGGCCCGGATGGCCCTCGAGAAAACCCAGGCTTTACTGGCTGGGATCTAGGGTGATGCTACTGGCCTCTTCGCGGGCAGAGGGCTCGCCGCCCGCCCCGCTCCCACAGATTGCCCTAATGTCACTTGAGGCACCTGTGGGAGCGGGCTCTGCCCGCGAATAGCCCCACCGCGAACCCCTGCCTGGCTCAAACCTACTGCGGCACCTTGCGCGGTGCCATCAGGTACAACCACACCAAGGCAATGAAATACATCGCCGGAATGATCGTGAACAACACCGTGTAGTTGTTGTTCGTCACGGTCAGGATATAACCCACCACCTGGGTCATGAACATCCCGCCGACCGCCGCGCACATGCCGCCGAAGCCGAACACCGTGCTCATCATGTGCTTGGGCGTGTAGTCCATCACCACGCTCCAGATGTTCGCCGTCCACGCCTGGTGCGCGGCAATGGCCAGCGAAATCGCCGCCACCGCCACCCACAGGTTGGCCGCGCCAGCAGCGAACACCACGCTGATGATCGCCAGGGCAAACACCAGCATCGACAGTAGGCGCGCCTTGACCGGTTGCATGCCGCGCCCGATCAAGAACGAAGACAGCACGCCGCCGCCCACGCTGCCGACGTCGGCACACAGGTAGATGATGATCAGCGGGATGCCCATCTGGGTGACGTTGATGCCCAACTGGTATTGCTGGTTGAGGAACGGCGGCAGCCAGTATAGGTAGAACCAGAACACCGGGGCCGTCATCATGAAGGCCCCGGCAAACGCCCAGGTGCCGCGCATGGTCATGATCTTCCAGAACGGCACGCCCGGTTGCTCTGGGGCTTCCTGATCCTGGATGTATTCGAGCTCGCTGGCCTTGACCCGTGGATGCTGGTCCGGATCGAAGTACTTGATGCCCCAGAACACCGCCCAGGCCAGCCCCAGCAGGGCGATGGTGAGAAACGCCGCCTGCCAGCCCCAGACACTGAGGATCAACGGCAGCATCATCGGGGTCAGCAGCGCGCCGACGTTGGTCCCGGCATTGAAGATGCCGGTGGCCACTGCGCGCTCCTTGGCCGGGAACCACAGCCGGGTGGTTTTCACACACGCGGGGTAGTTGGCGGCCTCGGTCAGACCAAGGATGAACCGGCAGACCATGAAACCCACCGCCGAGGTCGCCAGGCCGTGGGCACCGGTGGCCAGGCTCCAGAGCAACACCGCACAGAAGAACACACGCTTGACGCCGATCCGATCGATCAGGCGGCCTTGCAGCAGGAAGCCGATGGCATAGCCGACCTGGAACCAGAAGTTGATGTTGGCGTAGTCCATCGCCGTCCAGCTCATTTCCTTGGCCAGAATCGGCTGCATCACGCCCAGTGCGGCGCGATCGATGTAGTTCAAGGTTGTCGCGAAGAACACCAGGGCGAGCATGCCCCAGCGAGTCTTGCCGACGGCGGCGCCGGCCTTGACCATGTCCCTGAAGCCGACTTTGGTCTCAGGCGCTCGTTGGGCGTGGGGCAGGGCGGAGCTGTGGGGTTGTGTCATCGTTGGGACCATCCGTACAGGCGCGGTGGTTTCGACCACCGCCGAACTTCGACTGAGCGTGAGGCAGTCTGATACAGGGCATGCACGGTATCAGAGACATTGCCGTCAGGGAGCACTCGGTGGCGTCAAACGCGTGCGTATTGACTGGCTTCGACACCGCTGGGGAAGGTCACAGGTACGGGATTGATGTGAAATCGGATGGGCATGAGTGATTACCTGAGTTCTTGAAATTCTTATGGGGTGTTGGCCGCCACGGCGGGCGGTCTGCGCCGGGTCGATTGTAATCTGCGTCTCGACCAGCTTCACTGTCGGGACCGATGGTGCGCACACCGCCTGGGCTAATCAATCGATGCACACGGTAAGTGGTCGATAATCGCACGCAAAACTAACCAGTTGGTACGTGCTCGGGTAGAGTGGCAAACTGATACAACCCCCTTTTTTCATCACGGTTCTGCCTGCCCTCAGGCGCTGGGCGGAACCGCAGAAAAGGCGCGTAGTCGAGGCCTCGGCGCAAGCCCTCGTAGCGCCTTTTCGTAGAGCCTTATTGGAGCGTGCCATGCAGCGTTCGATCGCCACCGTATCCTTGAGCGGTACCCTGCCGGAAAAACTCGAAGCCATTGCCGCCGCCGGCTTCGATGGCGTGGAAATCTTCGAGAATGATCTGCTGTACTACGACGGCAGTCCGCGTGAAGTGCGCCAGATGTGCGCCGACCTGGGCATCGCCATCACCTTGTTCCAACCGTTCCGTGACTTCGAAGGCGGCAACCGCTCGCGCATGGCGCGCAACTTCGACCGCGCCGAGCACAAGTTCGACCTGATGCAGGAACTGGGCACCGACCTGGTGCTGGTGTGCAGCAACACCGCCGCCGATTCGCTGGGCGAGCAGCAGATCCTCGTCGACGATCTGCGCGAGCTGGGCGAACGCGCCGGCAAGCGTGGCTTGCGCATCGGCTATGAAGCCTTGGCGTGGGGCCGCCACGTGAATACCTATCAGCAGGTCTGGGACATCGTCCGGCAGGCCGATCACCCTGCGCTGGGTGTGTTGCTCGACAGTTTCCACACGCTGTCGCTCAAGGGCGACCCGCGCGCCATCGCCGACATTCCCGGCGACAAGATCTTCTTCGTGCAGATGGCCGATGCGCCCATCCTGGCCATGGACGTACTGGAATGGAGCCGGCATTTCCGCTGCTTCCCAGGGCAGGGCGAGTTCGACCTGCCGGGCTTCCTCGCACCGATCATCAAGACCGGCTACACCGGCCCGTTGTCGCTGGAAATCTTCAACGACGGCTTCCGCGCCGCGCCGCCTCGGGCCAATGCCGCTGACGGTCTGCGCTCGCTGCTCTACCTGGAGGAGAAGACCCGCAAGCTGCTGGAACAGGAGGCCACACCGGTGGCGAACCTGGACATCCTCTTCGCACCGCCTCCCGCAGATGACTACAAAGGCATCGAATTTCTCGAATTCGCGGTCGACGAAGCCTTGGGGGCCAAGCTCAGCCACTGGCTGCAGCAACTGGGCTTCGCCAAGGCCGGCCAGCATCGTTCCAAGAACGTCAGCCTGCTGCGTCAGGGCGATATCAACCTGATCCTCAATGCCGAACCCTATTCGTTCGCCCACAACTTCTTCGAATCCCACGGCCCATCGCTGTGTGCCACCGCGTTGCGGGTCAAGGACAGCGCCAAGTCCCTGGAGCGCGCCGTGGCCTACAAGGCCCAGCCGTTCCGCGGCCTGGTCGGGCCCAACGAGCGCCAGCTGGCGGCCGTGCGGGCGCTGGATGGCAGCCTGATCTACCTAGTGGACGAGGCCAGCGACGGGCCGACCATCTACGAGAGCGACTTCAGCCTCAGCCCATCGCCAGCGACGCCGGGCATGCTCAAGTCCATCGACCACATGGCCATGGCCATTCCGCCGGACACCCTCGACAGCTGGGTGCTGTTCTACAAGACCGTGCTCGATTTCAAGGCCGACGACGAGGTGGTGCTGCCCGACCCCTATGGCCTGGTGAAAAGCCGTGCGGTGCGCAGCCAGTGCAGTTCGATCCGCCTGCCGCTGAACATCTCGGAAAACCGCAACACCGCGATTTCCCATGCGCTGTCGACCTATCGCGGTTCGGGCGTGCATCACATCGCCTTCGATTGCGACGACATTTTCGCGGCCGTCAGCAAGGCCAAGGAGGCCGGGGTGGCGCTGCTGGACATCCCGCTCAACTATTACGATGACCTCGGCGCGCGGTTCGATTTCGACGACGAATTCCTCAGCGAGCTGGCGTACTACAACGTGCTGTACGACCGTGACGCCAACGGCGGTGAGCTGTTCCATGTCTATACCGAGCCGTTCGAGGAGCGCTTCTTCTTCGAAGTGCTGCAGCGTCGCGGCGGTTATGCCGGCTATGGTGCTGCCAACGTTGCAGTGCGCCTGTCGGCCATGGCCAAGGCGCGCGCCGGTGGCATACGCCACGCCAAGCTCTGATCGGGTGCCCGCCGCGCAGGTGCGCGGCGGGCTTTGCTTGCCTGCGCGGCGCGCCGCATAATGCCCGCTGACCAACGACGGCCGTGAGCCCAGCATGACTACAATCTCAGAGGCCGACGCGCACGCTGCCGACGTTCCTCGCAAGCCCCGCAAGAACAACCCCGAGAAGACCCGCGAGAACATCCTGCAGGCGGCCATCACCGAGTTCGTCGAGCAGGGCCTGGCGGGCGCCCGCGTCGATGCCATCGCCGAGCGTACGCACACCTCCAAGCGCATGATCTACTACTACTTCAGCAGCAAGGAGCAGCTTTACCTGGAGGTGCTGGAAAAGCTCTATGGGGATATTCGCGGCACCGAAGCCAAGTTGCATCTGGACGAGCTGACGCCGGTGGAAGGCATTCGCCGGCTGGTGGAATTCAGCTTCGATCACCACGATCGCAACGAGGATTTCGTGCGTATCGTGTGCAACGAAAACATGCACAAGGGCGAGTACGTCAAGAAATCCACGAGCATTCGCGAGTTGAACAAGACCGTGCTGCTGGCACTGGCCGACCTGTTGCGGCGCGGCACCGAGCAGGGCGTGTTCCGTCCGGGGCTGGATGCCATGGACGTGCATTTGATGATCAGCTCGTTCTGCTTCTACCGGGTGTCCAACAAGCACACCTTCGGCCAGTTGTTTCAGGTGGATTTCAACGAAGCCACACTGAAGCTGCACCATCGCGAAATGCTCTGCGAATCACTCCTGCGCTTCATCCAGGCCCCATAGCAGCCACAGACGCCGCACCCACCGCCGACGCGGCTCGCGCCGCTGCTACAAACAACGCGATCCCCTGTGGGAGCGGGGCGGGCGGCGAGCCCTCTGCCCGCGAAGGGCGCGCTACGGTACAACAGGTAGACCGCACCCACCGCCGACGCGGCTCGCGCCGCTGCTACAAACACCGCGATCCCCTGTAGCAGCGGCGCAAGCCGCGTCCGGATACACCCCGTTGCGCCTGACCCACCGCACCCACCGCCGACGCGGCTTGCGCCCCCCCCTGTAGCAGCGGCGCGAGCCGCGTCCGGCCGCACCGCGTTGTGCCTGACACGCCGCATCCACCGCCGACGCGGCTTGCGCCGCTGCTACACGGGCCGTGGTCCGCGTCTTGGCTTACCCGTTCATTTCGGCAAAATGCGCCATCATGCGTTTGGCATCGGCTTGCCGGCCGCTGAACAGCTCGAACGCCTTCACGGCCTGGAACACGGCCATGGTGCCGCCGTCCAGCGTGCGGCAACCCAAGGCCCGGGCTTCGCGCAGCAGTTCGGTCTCGAGCGGAAAATAGACGATCTCGGCCACCCACAGCGCCGGGCGCAGGGCCGACTTGGGCACCGGCATGCCTGGCAGCTTGGCCATACCCATCGGTGTGGTGTTGACCAGGCCATCGGCATCGGCCAAGGCCGTCAGCAGGTCGCTGCCCGCCTGTGCCGGCTGCCCCGGAAAATGCTGGTTGAGGTTGTCGGCCAGGGCCTGTGCCCGCGCCGGCTCGACATCGAAGATGCTCAACTGCTGCACGCCTTCGAGCAGCAACGCATGGGCCACCGCCGCACCGGCACCGCCGGCACCCATCTGCACCACCCGGTCGCGCTTGGCCTCGTGCATGCCGCGGCGGAAACCCTCGGCGAACCCCAGGCAATCGGTGTTGTGGCCGACCCGTTTGCCATCCTTGAGCACCACAGTGTTCACGGCGCCGATTCCAGAGGCCTCCGGCGACAGCTCATCGAGCAGGGGAATGATCGCCTGCTTGGCCGGAAAGGTGATGTTGAGGCCAGTGAAGCTCATGCGTTGAGCCGCAGTGAGCAGTTCTTCAAGGGCACCGTTGTCGAGCTTCAGTGCATCCAGGTCGATCAACCGGTAGACATACCCCAAGCCCTGCGCCGCGCCTTCGCGCTCGTGCATGGCTGGGGTTCGGGACTGCTGGATACCGGCGCCGATCAGGCCCGCCAGGACGTTTTTACCGCTCATCGAGTGACTCCATTATTTTTGTTGGGTGCGATGCAGGTAAATTGTACTAACCGGTTAATTACGTCAAATCATTTTGTCGGCGTTGTCTGCTTGCCATGGCCCGACACGGCAGCGCCCGCATTGCGGGGCAATTGCCAGAGGTCGAACATCGATACCAAGGTCAGAATCCCCACCAGCACGAACGCCATGTGATAGCTGGCCAGGGATTCGCCGTTCACGCCCAGCACCGACTCGCTCAGGCGCAGGAAGATCACCGCCAACGCCACGCCCAAGCCGAAAGCCAACTGCTGAGTCATGCTGAACAGCGTGTTGGCCGAAGACATCAGCGGCTGCGGCATGTCGGCGAAGGCGACGCTGCTGTAGGCGGTGAACCCCATCGAACGAGCCATGCCCGACACCAACAGCACCGGCAGGATCACCGCCATTGGCGTGGCCGCGGTCATTGCCGCGCAGGCGAAGGTAGTGCTCGCCAGTACCAGGCTGCTGCCGATCAGCGTGGTCCGGAAACCCCAGCGACGCAGCACCCAAGAGGTCATGGGCTTCATCCCGATGTTGCCGGCGAACAGTGTGAGCACCAGCAGGCCGGCGGTGAAGGCGTCATGACCGAACCCCAGTTGGAACATCAGCGGCAGCAGGAAAGGGTGTGCGCTGACCATGGCGCGAAACAGCGAGCCGCCGTTGAAGGTTATCCGGTAGGTAGGGATCTTCAGGGCGTCCAGTTTCAACAGGGGCGTGGGGTGCCGGGTGAAGTGACGGTACATCGCCCACAGCAGGAGGGCACTGGTGGCCAGCATCAGGTAGCCGTACCCGCTGCGTGGAGCCTGGCCGATGAAATCGAGGCCGAACAGCAGGCTCACGCACGCCAGGGCACAGAGTATAAAACCCACTGTGTCGAAGGGGCGGTGGGGATGTTCGCCCCGGCCCTCGGGCATCAGCTTGTAGGCACACACCAGAGCGATCAGGCCCAAAGGCAGGTTGAGCAGGAAGATCCAGTGCCATGACGCATAGGTGGCGAGGAAGCCACCCACCGGCGGACCCAGCACCGGCGCCACCAGGCCCGGCCAGGTGATGAAGGCGATGGCAGTGAGCAGGTCGGACTTCTCGGTGTTGCGCAGGACCGCCAGACGCCCCACCGGCACCATCATGGCCCCAGCGATACCCTGCAGCACCCGCGCGGCGGTGAACTGCCAGAGCTCCTGCGAGGCTGCGCACAGTACCGATGCCAGGGTGAACAGCGCCAGCGCTGCCATGAACACGCGACGATGCCCCCAACGATCAGCGACCCAGCCACTGCCGGGAATGAAGATCGCCAGGGTCATGACGTAGGCGGTGATGCCGATGTTCAGGTCCACTGCGGTGGCCTGGAAGGATCTGGCCATGTCCGGCAGGGCGGTGACGATCACCGTGGCGTCCAGGTTTTCCATGAAGAACGCCGCGGCCACCAGAAGAGCCATCAAGCGTGAGCGCGAAGCGGACAGAGGGCCGTTGGCAGCGTTGTTCAAGCCGGTCTCCATGACAGTGGTAACTTCTTGTTACCTCTGTTCTACCACAGGGACGCCCGCCGTTGCAGCCACGCAGGCCGCGTCAGGGGCCTGCGTGGGTTGCCTGACAGGCCGCATGACCGTCTCGCGCGATTCGGCCCGTCAATGCAGCACGGCGGTCATCGGCGTACCAGCAAGACCCCTGATTCCATGTGATGGGTGTACGGAAACTGATCGAACAGGGCGCACTTGGCCACCCGATGGGTATCGTGCAGTTGCTCGATGTTGGCCGCCAACGTCTCCGGATTGCAGGAGATGTACAGGATGTTGTCGAAACGTCGGGTCAGCTCGCAGGTGTCCACGTCCATGCCGGCCCGTGGCGGATCGACGAACACGCTGCCGAAGTCGTAGGCCTTGAGATCGATACCCTGCAGACGACGGAATGGACGCACTTCGTTGAGCGCCTCGGTCAGCTCTTCGGCCGACAGGCGCACCAGGGTCACGTTGTCGACGCCGTTGTCATCGAGGTTGTGCAAGGCGGCGGCGACCGACGTCTTGCTGATTTCCGTGGCCAGCACCTTGCGCACCTGCGTGGCCAGCGGCAGGGTGAAATTGCCGTTGCCGCAGTACAGCTCCAGCAGATCGTCGTCGCGCGGGCCCAGGGCCTCGTACGCCCAGTTGAGCATCTTCTGGTTGACCGTGCCGTTGGGCTGGGTGAACGCGCCTTCGGGCTGGCGATAGCGGAACGTACGACCAGCCACCTCGAGCGCCTCGACCGCATAGTCGCGGCCGATGACCACACGCTTGCCCTTGGAGCGACCGATGATGCTTACACCCAGGTCGCTCGCCAGTTGCTCGGCAGCACGCTGCCAGTGCTCGTCCAGCGGGCGGTGATAGCACAGCGTTACCATGGCATCGCCGTCCAGTGTGGTCAGAAACTCCACCTGGAACAGCTTGTTGCTCAGCGCCGCATCGGCCTGCCAGGCGGCCTTCAGGCGCGGCATCAGTTCGTTGATGCGCTGGCTTGCGATGGGAAAGCTGTCGATCAGGATCGGCACATGCTTCTCGCCGGGCGCGAACATCGCGTAGTGCCGCTGGCCATCCTCGCGCCACAGGCGAAATTCCGCGCGCAGCCGGTAGTGCTCGCGGGGCGAATCGAACACAGCCGGTTCCGGCGCATCGAACGGCGCCAGCAACGCGCGCAGGCGCGCTACCTTTTCATCCAGCTGCTGGGTGTAGGAGGAGGGGTCGAGAACAACACTCATGGATACCAGCCCAGTTTCACAACGAACAGAATGGAGAGGATCACCAGCGCCGAGTTCAAGTCGCGGGCACGGCCCGCCAGCAGCTTGATCAAGGTCCAGGCGATGAAGCCGAAGGCGATGCCGTTGGCGATCGAATAGGTAAGCGGCATGGCCAGGGCGGTGACCACCACCGGAGCGGCTTCGGTGATGTCGTCCCACTCGATTTCAGCCAGGCCCGATGCCATCAATACCGCCACGAAGAACAACGCCGGTGCCGTGGCATAGGCCGGCACGCTGCCTGCCAGCGGGGCGAAGAACAGTGCCAGCAGAAACAGCACCGCGACCACGATGGCGGTCAGGCCGGTACGGCCCCCGGCGCTGACGCCCGCTGCCGACTCGATGTAGCTGGTGGTGGTGGAAGTACCCAGCAGCGAACCGGCCATGGCCGCCGTGCTGTCAGCGATCAGCGCCCGACCCATCTTCGGCATATGTCCGTCCTTGCCCATCAGACCGGCGCGCTTGGCCACGCCGATCAAGGTCCCGGAGTTGTCGAACAGGTCGACGAACAGGAAGGCGAAGATCACGCTGAGCAGGCCGATGTCCAAGGCCCCGGCGATGTCCAGCTGCATGAAGGTCGGCGCCAGCGAAGGTGGCATCGACACCAGCCCGTTGAACGGGCTGAAGCCCAGCAGGATCGACGCGGTGGTCACCACCAGAATACCGATCAGCACCGCCCCGCGGACCTTGCGCGCCTCCAGGGCGACGATCAGGAAAAAGCCCAGGATCGCCAGCACCGCACCGGGCTTGGTCAGGTCGCCCATGCCCACCACGGTGGCCGGGTTACCCACCACGATCCCGGCGCCTTGCAGCGCGATCAGCGCCAGGAACAGGCCGATGCCCGCAGCGATGGCCGAGCGCAATGGCAGGGGGATGCTGTTGACGATCCACTCGCGGATCCGAAAGATCGACAGCAGGAAAAAGCACACCGCCGAGATGAACACCGCGCCCAGCGCCACCTGCCAGGTGTGGCCCATGTGCAGCACGACGGTGTAGGTGAAGAAGGCGTTCAGACCCATGCCCGGTGCCAGGGCGATTGGGTAGTTGGCGATCAGGCCCATGACCGTCGAGCCGATGGCCGCGGCCAGGCAGGTGGCGACGAACACCGCGCCCTTGTCCATGCCGGTTTCGCCCAGGATGCTGGGGTTGACGAACAGGATGTAGGCCATCGCCAGAAAGGTGGTGACCCCGGCGAGTATTTCCGTGCGCACGTTGGTGTTGTGCGCCTTGAGTTGAAACAGCCTTTCCAGCATGCCCGCTCCCTGTGGCGCGTTTTGCGCCGTTACCGTTGTTGTCGAGTGTTGTCGTGTCGACCCTGATAGCAAAGCACATCCGGGCGGTAAAAAAAGCCGCGCATCATACCAGCACGGTCGCGGGGAAACACTCATCAGCTCGTCTGAACGAATGACCGGCGTGCCAAGTCGTACCTGCAAACGACGCGACATGAAAAATGCCGCGCACGCAAGCTGAACCACCGTGAGGTCGACCCGATGAGCACCCTTTCTTCCAGCGCTGGCGCGCAGCCGTACGCCAGCCACAGCATTTCTCTGCAACTCAATGGCCAGTCGCGCCAGCTCGATGTATTGCCCTGGACCACACTGCTGGATCTGCTGCGCGAACAGCTCGACCTGGTCGGCAGCAAAAAAGGCTGCGACCACGGTCAGTGCGGCGCCTGCACCGTGCTGCTCAATGGCAAGCGGGTCAACGCCTGCCTGACCCTGGCCGTGATGTGCGACGGCGCCGAGCTGACCACCATCGAAGGCCTGGCGCAGGGTGATCAACTGCATCCGGTCCAGGCCGCGTTCATCAAGCACGATGCCTTCCAGTGCGGTTACTGCACGCCGGGGCAGATCTGCTCGGCCGTTGGCCTGATCAACGAAGGCCGCGCCGACTCCAGCGCCGACATCAAGGAATTGATGAGCGGCAACCTGTGCCGTTGCGGCGCCTACAGCAACATCCGCGCGGCCATCGAAGAAGTGGTCGAAGTGCAGGGAGGGGATCGCTCATGAATCCGTTTACCTACGCCAAGCCTGCCGGTGTCGATGAAGCCGTGCGCCTGGCCGGTCCTCGCTCGCGCTTCATCGCCGGTGGTACCAACCTGCTCGACCTGATGAAAGAAAACGTCCTGCAGCCTGAGCAGCTCATCGACATCACCGGGCTGCCCCTGCGCGAAGTCGAGGAAACCGCCGAGGGCGGCGTGCGCATCGGCGCCCTGGTCAGCAATGCCGACCTGGCCTGGCACCCGTTGATCGAGCAGCGTTACCCGTTGCTCAGCCAGGCGATCCTGGCCGGTGCTTCGCCACAGCTGCGCAACATGGCCAGCACCGGCGGCAACCTGCTGCAACGCACGCGCTGCTACTACTTCTACGATTCGAAAATGCCCTGCAACAAACGCGAGCCCGGCACCGGTTGCCCGGCCAAGGACGGCTTGAATCGCATCCACGCTATCCTGGGCGCCAGCGAGCAGTGTGTCGCCACCCATCCTTCGGACATGTGTGTGGCCCTGGCAGCGCTGGCTGCCGTGGTCCATGTGCAGGGTCCGAACGGCGCGCGCACCATCGAATTCGCCGACTTTCATCGCCTGCCCGCGGACGCGCCCGAGCGCGACAACCAACTGGCCGATGACGAACTGATCACCGCGGTAGAGCTGCCCGCTGCCGGTTTCACCGCCCACAGCCAGTACCTGAAAATCCGCGACCGCGCTTCCTATGCCTTCGCCCTGGTGTCGGTTGCCGCAGCGCTGGAGCTGGACGGCGAGACGATTCGCGACGCCCGCCTGGCGCTGGGCGGTGTCGCCCACAAGCCGTGGCGCGATGAAGCGGTGGAGCGCCTGCTGATCGGCCAGCCCGCCACCGCCGAAACCTTCGGCAAAGCTGCCGACGCCCTGTTGCAGGACGCTCGCGGCCTGCAGCACAACACCTTCAAGATCAAGCTGGCCCGCCGCGCGATAGTCCGTGCCCTGAGCGATGCCGCCAAACGGGAGATGCAGCGATGAGCACACTTGGCAAACCCATGGACCGCGTCGACGGTCTGCTCAAGGTAACCGGCCAGGCGCGCTACGCTGGCGAGTTTCCCGAAGATGGCCTGCTGTTCGGCAGCGTGGTCTCCAGCACCATCGCCAACGGCCGTGTGCTCTCCATCAATGCCTCCAAGGCCCTGGCGCTGCCGGGCGTGGTGGCCGTGATCGACCACACCAACCGCCCGAAGCTGGCCAGCTACGACGAAAAATACGAAGACGATGATGCCGCTGACGGCTCGCCGTTTCGCCCGCTGTACAATGACAACGTGCTCTACAGCGGCCAGCCGCTGGCGCTGGTCGTCGCGGAAAACCTGGAACTGGCGCGCCATGCGGGCGCTCTGGTGCAGATCGAATACGCCCAGGAACCTCACCAGACCGACCTGCGCGCACAACTGTCCGCCGCCAAGCCGGCGCCGGCTGAACTGCCCGAACCGCGCGGCGATTTTGCCGGGCAATACGCTGCCGCCCCTATTACGGTCGACGCCACCTACGACACGCCGGTCGAGCACCATAACCCGATGGAGCCTCATGCCAGCACCGCGCTGTATCAGGCCGACGGCAGCCTGGTGATCCACGACAAGACCCAGAGCACGCAGAACTGCCAGACCTATCTGTCCAACGTGTTCGGCCTGGACAAGGACAAGATCCGCGTCATGGCTGCTTTCGTCGGCGGCGCCTTCGGCTCCGGCCTGCGTCCGCAGTACCAGCTGCCGCTGGCCGTGATGGCCGCCCTGCACCTCAAGCGCTCGGTACGCGTCACCCTGACCCGCCAGCAGATGTTCACCTTCGGCTACCGTCCGCGCACCGTGCAGCAGCTGCAACTGGCCTGCAACGCCGACGGCAAGCTGCAGGCGGTCGGCCACACCGCGACCGGTCAGACCTCGCGTTTCGAAGACTTCTCCGAGCACGTCGTGGAGTGGAGCGGCATGCTCTACCACTGCGACAACGTCAAGCTGACCTACAACCTGGTGCCCTTGGACGTGTTCACGCCCCTGGACATGCGCGCTCCCGGCGCAGCCCTGGGCATGATCGGCCTGGAATGCGCGATGGACGAGCTGGCCGTGGCGGCCAAGATTGACCCCGTGCAACTGCGCCTGGTCAATTTCTCCGACACCAACCAGAACGAAGGCAAGCCGTATTCCAGCAAGGAACTCAAGGCCTGCTACCAGCAGGGCGCCGAACGTTTCGGCTGGAGCCAGCGCACGGTGGAGCCGCGCAGCATGCGCCGTGACAACCAGTTGGTTGGCATGGGCATGGCCGGTGGGGTCTGGGAGGCCATGCAGATGCCGGCCAGCGCCAAGGCCAAAATCGACAAGCAAGGCAAGCTGGTGGTCAGCAGCGCGACCACTGACATCGGCACCGGCACCTATACAGTGATGACCCAGATCGCTGCGGCAGCGGCCGGTGTCGCCGCGCAGGACGTGGAGTTCAAGCTGGGCGACTCGTCGCTGCCCACCGCGCCACTGCAAGGTGGCTCGTTCACCGTGTCATCGGTGGGGACCGCCGTGCAGCAGGCCTGCGAAGCGCTCAAGGCCAAGTTGATCCACGCCGCCAGCCAGGTGCATCCGGCGTTTGCCGATGCCGACCCTGCACAGGTGTTCATCGAGGACGGCGAGCTGCGCTGCCCGGGCCATCACGTGTCGCTGCAGAACCTGAGCGGCATCGACGGCATGGATACCTTCGAAGCCCAGGTCGATGCCGAGCCGGACAAGAAGCGTGAAGGCTATGCCACGGCCACGCATTCGGCGGTGTTCGTCGAAGTGGAAGTGGACGAAGACCTGGGCACCATCCGCGTCACCCGCGTGGTGAGTGCCGTGGCCGCCGGTCGTGTGGTGAACCCGAAGATGGCCCGCAGCCAGATCCTCGGCGGCGTGGTCTGGGGCCTGGGCATGGCCCTGCAGGAAGAAACTCAGACCGACCATAACCTGGGCCGCTTCATGAACCACAGCCTGGCCGAGTACCACATTCCAGTGAATGCCGACATCAACGACATCGACGTGACCTTCGTCGACGAGCCCGACGACATCGTCAACGCCCTGGGTTCCAAGGGCGTCGGCGAGATCGGCATCGTCGGTGTCGCGGCTGCCGTGGCCAACGCCATCTACCACGCTACCGGCAAGCGTGTCCGCGAGTTCCCCATCACCCTCGACAAGGTGCTCTGAAAGCTCGATTCCGGCCGGTGCGCACTGCACCGGCCGGTGTTTTCGGGTAACAGATGAGCTGCGCAAACCCCATACCAGACGAAAGTAAACCGGGTGCGACATCCGGTCGTGCGGCACTAAACCACACAGCCCAATCGCGCAAACAGGACTACTCTTTGACGGTATCTTGATCCATGTCAACGCCTCGTCCGGCGCGGCATGGCGGCCAAACGGCCACAATCCCTGCGTCGTGGAACCAAGCAGAACGAAGTCATCAGACCGCGCTTCCCTCGCAGGGGCCGCTGGCATGGGCCGCCCGCCCGCGCCGGTTCACCTGATAGAGGAAGCCCCATGTTCGGTTTAGAGGCAATCGATCTCGCCCGAATGCAGTTTGCGTTTACGGTCTCGTTCCACATTCTGTTTCCTGCCATCACCATCGGTCTGGCCAGCTACCTGGCCGTGCTCGAAGGCATGTGGCTGAAAACCCGTGACGACACCTACCGCGACCTGTATCACTTCTGGTCGAAGATATTCGCAGTCAACTTCGGCATGGGCGTGGTCTCCGGCCTGGTCATGGCATACCAGTTCGGTACCAACTGGAGTCGGTTCTCCGACTTCGCCGGTGCTGTCACCGGCCCGTTGCTCACCTACGAAGTACTGACTGCGTTCTTCCTGGAAGCGGGCTTCCTGGGCGTCATGCTGTTCGGCTGGAACCGCGTGGGCCGCGGCCTGCACTTCTTCTCGACGGTCATGGTTGCGATCGGCACCTTGATCTCGACGTTCTGGATCCTGGCGTCCAACAGCTGGATGCAGACCCCGCAGGGCCACGAGATCATCGACGGTCGAGTGATTCCGGTCGACTGGTTCGCGGTGGTCTTCAATCCCTCGTTCCCGTTCCGCCTGGCGCACATGTCCATCGCCGCCTTCGTCGCCACGGCGTTCTTCGTCGGTGCCTCGGCCGCCTGGCATCTGCTGCGCGGGCGCAACACACCGGCCATCCGCCGCATGTTCTCCATGGCCATGTGGATGGCGTTGATCGTCGCCCCGGTGCAGGCCTTCGTCGGCGACATGCACGGCCTGAATACCCTGGAGCACCAGCCCGCCAAGATCGCCGCGATCGAAGGCCACTGGGAAAACAAGGGTGACGAAGCCACCCCGCTGATCCTCTTCGGCTGGCCCGACATGGAAGCGGAGAAAACCCGCTTCGCGGTCGAGATTCCCTATCTGGGCAGCCTGATCCTGACCCACAGCCTGGACAAGCAGGTGCCGGCGCTCAAATCCTTTCCCAAGGAAGACCGACCCAACTCAACCATCGTCTTCTGGTCGTTCCGGGTCATGGCCGGCCTGGGCATGCTGATGATCTTCGTCGGTCTGTGGAGCGTGTGGCTGCGCAAGAAAGACGCGCTGTTCACCTGCCGTCCATTCCTCTACCTGACCTTGTGGATGGGGCCATCGGGCCTGATCGCCCTGCTGGCGGGCTGGTTCACCACCGAGATCGGCCGTCAGCCGTGGGTGGTCTACGGCCTGATGCGCACCGCCGATGCTTCCTCAAACCACAGCGTCACGCAGATGAGCATCACCCTGGTGATGTTCGTCGTAGTGTACTTCTCGCTGTTCGGCGTGGGCCTGGGCTACATGATGCGCCTGGTGCGCAAGGGTCCCAAGGCACACGAAGAAACAATCAACACCGGCGGTCCTGGTACCCAGCGCACCCCTGCACGTCCTCTGTCCGCTGCCCATGAAGGCACGGAAGAAGGCCAAACCGACACCTTGAGCAAGGGGCACTAAGCATGGGTATCGATCTTCCATTCATCTGGGCCGTGATCATCATCTTCGGCATCATGATGTACGTGATCATGGACGGCTTCGACCTGGGCATCGGCATCCTGTTTCCCTTCATGAAGGATGAAGGCGACCGCGACGTCATGATGAACACCGTGGCACCGGTCTGGGACGGCAACGAAACCTGGCTGGTACTGGGCGGTGCGGCGCTGTTCGGCGCGTTTCCGCTGGCCTACTCGGTGGTGCTGTCGGCCCTGTACCTGCCGCTGATTCTGATGCTGATGGGTTTGATCTTCCGCGGCGTGGCGTTCGAGTTCCGCTTCAAGGCGACCGCAGCCAAGCGCCACGTGTGGGACAAGGCGTTCATCGGCGGCTCGCTGACAGCGACCTTCTTCCAGGGCGTGGCGCTGGGCGCGTACATCGACGGCATTCCCGTGGTCGGCCGCAACTACGCCGGGGGCGGCCTGGACTGGCTGACGCCGTTCAGCCTGTTCTGTGGCCTGGCGCTGATCGTGGCCTACGCCTTGCTCGGCTGCACCTGGCTGATCATGAAAACCGAAGGCAGCCTGCAGCAGGCCATGCACAAGCTGGCACCGCCACTGACCTACGGGCTGTTGATCGTCACCGGTATCGTCAGCATCTGGACACCCCTGGCCCATGGCGACATCGCCACGCGCTGGTTCAGCACGCCGAACCTGTTCTACTTCCTGCCGGTTCCGATCCTGGTACTGGCCACAGTGGTCGGGTTGCTGCGCTCGGTGAAGCGCAACGCGCACTACACGCCGTTCCTGCTGACCCTGCTGCTGGTGTTCCTGGGTTACAGCGGGCTGGGCATCAGCCTGTGGCCGAACATCATCCCACCATCGATCTCGATCTGGGACGCGTCGTCGCCGCCACAGAGCCAGGGCTTCATCCTGGTCGGCACGCTGTTCATCATCCCGATCATCCTGGTGTACACCTTCTGGAGCTACTACGTGTTCCGCGGCAAGGTCACCCACGAAGACGGCTACCACTAGTCCAACCGCCGTTGCCCAGGCTGCAAGGCCTGGGTCGGGCAGGAGTAGAAGCATGAGCGAGAAACCGATCGTTACGCACAGCGAAGAGAAAAAGCCCTTGTGGAAACGCTTGGGCTGGCTGGTGGTGATCTATGCCGGCAGCGTCGTCGCGCTGGGCGTGTTTGCCATGTTGATCCGCCTGTTCATGACGGCGGCCGGGATGAAATCCCACTGAATCCCATCAGTGCTGCTCTGGCAGTGCTTTTTTTACAGCCCTCCTTGCGAGGGCTTTTTTTTGCTCTTCAAACGCACCGTTGCGCTCACTTGCGCGCGCGCAGCACGACGAACTTGGGCGTGGCAGCCACCTGTTCGACGCCACGGAACAGCCTGGCCAGCTTGCTGTGATAACCCAGGTGGCGGTTGCCGACGATGTACAGGTCGCCGCCGGTGACCAGCGCCTCGCGCGCCTGCTGGAACATGCGCCACGCGAGGAAGTCACCCACCACCTGCTGCTGGTGGAACGGCGGATTGCACAGCACCACGTCCAGCGACTGCGGCGCCTGGCCGGCAAGGCCATCACCGGCGCGCACCTCGACCTGGCGCGCACCCAGCGCCGCCTGCCAGTTTTCCTGCGCCGATTGCACGGCCATGAACGACTCGTCTACCAGCGTGTAGTGAGCGTGCGGATTGGCCAGGGCGCTGGCGATGGCCAGCACACCGTTGCCACAGCCCAGGTCGGCGACCCGCGCTGCGCCGAGGTTGCGCGGCAGGTGCGGGAGGAACGCGCGGGTGCCGATGTCCAGCCCTTCGCGGCAGAACACGTTGGCGTGGTTGAGCAGCGTCAGCCTGGGGTCGTCCAGCTGATAGCGGGTCGGGTAGGGCGATACCGGCGCGGGCTTGCCTTCGTCAGTGGCGATCAACAGCCGAGCCTTCTTGACCGCCAGTGACGGTCGCATCGTGCCGATGTATTTCTCCAGCAGATCACCTGCAGCGTGGGGCAAGTGCTTGACCATGCCGGCAGCGACCACCTCGGCACCGGGCGCCAGGTGGCCGTGCAGGCGGATCAGCTGTTCTTCGAGCAGGGCCAGGGTCTTGGGTACACGCACCAGCACGCGGTCGAACGGACCCTGCACCGGCGCGCTCGCGGGGATGAATTCGATGCTGTCGAATGGCAGGCCATTGCGGGTCAGGTTCTTCTCCAGCCCCAATGCGCCGAGGAATGAATCGCCACTGCTGACCAACTGCACCGAGCCTTGCAGGCTGATGGCCAGCGCGCCGAAGCTGTCGTTGAGAATCAGCACGCGTGCCTGGGCGGGCAGGGGATGCTCGGCCATGTGCGCCAGCAGGTACTCGTCGGCCGCATCGAACGCCTGCAACGGCTCGTTGGGTTGATCGGGCTGGCGGATCAGGTCGAGCTCAGCGAAGGGCGAAGTCAGTACAGGCATGGCAGAAGGCACGAAGGGCAATAAAGGCGCGATTCTACCCGATCGCTCACCCGACCGCGCCCCGAACGCCCACCCTTCGCCACTGTGGAAGCGTTTCGTGGAAACTGGCTCTGTGAGAATGGACTCTGTGAGAATGCACCCTGTGAGAATGCACTCTGTGGGAGTGGACTCTGTGAGAATGGACTCTGTGGGAGCGGGCTCTGCCCGCGAACGGCGCACCGCGCAGCGTCAGACCCACCCAGCAAGACCTCGGCAAGCAGATGACTCGCCGTCCCCCCCCGGCCCCACAGGTGGCCACACAAACCAACGGTGTTTATCTGCAGCGGTTTGCGGGAAAATACCGGCACTTGAGCCCCGGAGCGCCCCATGACTGCCAGCGCAGAAAAATTCACCCGCCAGACCATCCTCGAGGTCCAGCCGCTGACCCCCAGCCTGTTCACCCTGCGCACCACCCGCGACGCCGGTTTCCGCTTCGTCGCCGGCCAGTTCGCCCGCCTGGGGGTGACCAAGGCCGATGGCAGCGTGGTGTGGCGCGCCTATTCGATGGCGTCCTCGCCGTTCGACGAGTTTCTCGAATTCTTCTCCATCGTCGTGCCGGGCGGCGAGTTCACCAGTGAACTGAGCCGGTTGCGCCTGGGAGACGAGCTGCTGGTGGAAAAGCTGGCAACGGGTTATCTGACCCTGGATCGCTTCGTCGACGGCCGTGACCTGTGGATGCTGGCGACCGGCACCGGCGTGGCCCCTTTCGTGTCGATCCTGCAGGACTTTCCCGTGTGGGAAAAATTCGAGCACATCAAGCTCGTATACAGCGCGCGGGAAGGTCAGGAGTTGGCGTATCGAGAGTTGATCGCTGGCCTGGAACAGCGGGACTACCTAGCCGAGTTTGCCGGCAAGCTGCAGTTCATCCCGATCGTGACCCGGGAGCAGGTGCCGGGCACGTTGCATGGCCGTATCACCGATCTCATTCAGAATGGCGAGCTGGAAAAAGCTGCCGGGTTGGAACTGGTGCCCGAGCATTCACGGGTGATGATCTGCGGCAACCCCCAGATGATCGACGACACCCGCCAACTGCTCAAGGGCCGTGACATGAACCTGAGCCTGAGCCGGCGCCCCGGCCAGGTTGCCGTCGAGAACTACTGGTAACAGTCATCCCGTAGGAGCGGTCTGTGGCCGCGAAGGCCTCGCCGAGCTCAGGTCTACCTGATTCAATCGCATTGCCCCTTCGCGGCCACAGACCGCTCCTACAAAGTGAATGTGGCCCTTCTGTAGGAGCAGTCATCGGCCGCGAAAGCTTGACGCGGTATCAGATCTGCGGCCCAGGCGTCGGTGCAGTCGTGACCACGGTGCCTTTGCCATTCTGCTCTTTGAGCAGGTCACGGATTTCGCTCAGCAGCACTTCTTCCTTGGAAGGTGCAGCAGGCGCCGCAGGTTTCTTCTCTTCCTGATGACGCAAGCGGTTGATGGCCTTCACGCCCATGAAGATGGCAAATGCCACGATGATGAAATCGACGACTGTCTGGATGAACTTGCCATAGGCCAATACCACCGCCGGCGCATCACCGACCGCCGCACGCAGCGTGATGGCCAGGTCGCTGAAATCCACGCCACCGATCAGCAGCCCGAGCGGCGGCATGATCACATCGCCCACGAAGGATGAAACGATCTTGCCGAAGGCTGCACCGATGATGATACCAACGGCCATGTCGACTACATTGCCCTTGACCGCAAAGGCCTTGAATTCACTTAGCACGCTCATGAGGTTATTCCTTATTACAGATGAGGTTGGTCAACGCAGTCCAAGTCAGCGTATTGCTTCATTTTCCACGCCTGCTGCAAGGGACACAGCTGCGCCCGAGAAGTTTTGTCAAAGTACAGACTAGCCGTTTTTCCATGCTGCAAGGGCTTGATTTAACCACTAATACAGCGCGCTCGATTATCATGAACGCACTTTTCTAACAGGAATTTTCATGGCCAAGGCAAAGCGCATGTACGGCTGCACCGAGTGCGGTGCCACGTTCCCCAAATGGGCCGGCCAATGCGGCGAATGCGGTGCCTGGAACACTCTGGTGGAAACGGTCATCGAAAGCGGCGCCGCCGCACCGCCCAGCGGCCGCACCGGCTGGGCAGGGCAGCAGGCCCAGCTCAAGACCCTGGCCGAAGTCAGCATCGAGGAGATCCCGCGCTTCTCGACCGCCTCGGCCGAACTGGACCGCGTGCTCGGCGGCGGTCTGGTCGATGGCTCGGTGGTGCTGATCGGCGGCGATCCGGGCATCGGCAAGTCCACCATCCTCCTGCAGACCCTGTGCAACATCGCCACGCGCATGCCTGCGCTTTACGTCACCGGCGAAGAGTCGCAGCAACAGGTCGCCATGCGTGCGCGGCGCCTGGGGTTGCCCCAGGACAAGCTCAAGGTGATGACCGAGACCTGCATCGAAACCATCATCGCCACCGCCAAGGTCGAACAGCCCAAGGTCATGGTGATCGACTCGATCCAGACCATCTTCACCGAAAACCTGCAGTCCGCGCCCGGCGGCGTGTCCCAGGTGCGTGAAAGCGCAGCGCTGCTGGTGCGCTACGCCAAGCAGAGCGGCACCGCCATCTTCCTGGTCGGCCACGTGACCAAGGAAGGCGCCCTGGCGGGCCCCCGCGTACTCGAGCACATGGTCGACACCGTGCTCTATTTCGAAGGTGAATCCGATGGCCGCCTGCGCTTGCTGCGCGCCGTGAAGAACCGCTTCGGCGCGGTCAACGAGCTGGGCGTGTTCGGCATGACCGACAAGGGCCTCAAGGAAGTCTCCAACCCGTCGGCGATCTTTCTGACCCGAGCCCAGGAAGAAGTCCCCGGCAGTGTGGTCATGGCTACGTGGGAAGGCACTCGGCCGATGCTGGTGGAAGTGCAGGCCCTGGTCGACGACAGCCACCTGTCCAACCCACGGCGAGTCACCCTGGGCCTGGACCAGAACCGTCTGGCCATGCTGCTGGCGGTGCTGCATCGGCACGGCGGCATTCCCACCCACGACCAGGACGTGTTCCTCAACGTGGTGGGCGGGGTGAAAGTGCTGGAAACCGCCTCCGACCTGGCGTTGCTTGCGGCGATCATGTCCAGCCTGCGCAACCGCCCGCTGCCCCACGACCTGCTGGTGTTCGGCGAAGTGGGTCTGTCCGGCGAGGTGCGCCCGGTCCCCAGTGGTCAGGAGCGGCTCAAGGAAGCGGCCAAGCACGGCTTCAAGCGCGCCATCGTGCCCAAGGCCAACGCCCCCAAGGAGGCCCCACCGGGCCTGCAGATCATCGCCGTGACCCGCCTCGAACAGGCGCTGGATGCCTTGTTCGAGTAGCACGATCGCCGCAGTAGGCTAAGGTTGTTGGGTGTCAGGACTTGCCCTATCGGCGCAGACGCTCCCGCTGTTCCATTGTGGGAGCGGGTCTCTGCCCGCGAAGAGGCCAATCCTGCCTACAAAAACCGCACCCGCCCGAGGCTTCCGACCCATGCCTGTTCGACCCTCACGCATCACCGCAATCGCTGCAGCCTGCCTGTTCTCCCTGTCGACCCACGCCGCCGAGCTGCCCGCCGCCGACCTCTACAAACAAGCCCAGGCCGAACAACCCAGCTACCTGGAAACGGTCAAGGAGCTGGTTTCGGTCGACACCGGTACCGGCCAGGAAAAAGGCCTGGCGACGATCAGCGCACTGCTGGTCAAGCGTCTCAAAGAACTGGGCGCCACGGTCCAGACCACCCCGGCCACGCCGTCGGTAGGCGACAACATCGTCGGCACCTTCAAGGGCACCGGCAGCAAGAATTTCCTGCTCATGGTCCACTACGACACCGTGTTCGGCCCCGGCACTGCGGCCAAGCGCCCGTTCCGCACCGACCAGGAGCGTGCCTACGGCCCAGGTGTGGCCGATGCCAAGGGCGGGGTGGCGATGATCCTGCACGCGCTGAAACTGCTCAAGGCCCAGGGCTTCGACGGCTACGGCACGCTCACCGTGCTGTTCAACCCGGACGAGGAAATGGGCTCGGCCGGCTCGAAAAAAATCATCGCCGAACTGGCCGCTCAACACGACTACGTCTTTTCCTACGAACCACCGAACAAGGACGCAGTGACCACCGCCACCAACGGCATCAACGGGCTGTTCCTGGAGGTCAAGGGTCGCTCGTCCCACGCCGGTTCCGCGCCCGAAGACGGGCGCAATGCGCTCACCGAACTGGCCCACCAGTTGGTCCAGCTCAAGGACCTGGGTGATCCCGACAAGGGCACCACGGTGAACTGGACCATGGCCAAGGCGGGTGAGAAGCGCAACATCATCCCCGCCATCGCGACGGCCGAGGCCGACATGCGCTACTCGGACATCGAGGAAACCGACCGCGTGCTTGCCCAAGGCCAGCGCCTGATCCGCAAGCAGCTGATCGACGACACCCAGGTCAGCCTGCGTCTGGAAAAAGGCCGGCCGCCCCTGGCCAAGAACAGCGGCTCCGAGCAATTGGCCGGGGTCGCGCAGAAGGCCTACGCGGCGATCGACAAGTCCATCGAACCGATCGCCATGCGCTTCGGCACCGACGCCGGCTATGCCTACGTGCCGGGCAGCGACAAGCCTGCGGTACTGGAAACCATGGGCGTGGTGGGCGCGGGCTTGCACGCCGATGACGAATACATCGAGCTGAGCAGCATTGCGCCGCGGCTGTACCTGACGTTGTCGATGATTCGCACCCTGTCGACGCCGTGAGCTACCGCAGCGCTGGCGCCTGCTGAAGGCGTCGGCGCTGCGACTTGCTCAACCCCCGGCCGCACCCGTACTCTGGGGTCTTCTCAACGACCACGGAGCACGCCCTATGAACACTGCAGTAACGGGCATGGGCCCCGTCAAGGCCGTCATCTTCGATATGGATGGCCTGCTTCTGAACACCGAGGGCATCTACACCGAAGTCACGCAGATGATTGCCGAGCGGTACGGCAAGGTCTTCGACTGGAGCATCAAGCAGAACACCATCGGCCTGGGCGCCAACGACCTGTCGACCTATATCGTCGAAACCCTGGGCCTGCCGCTGACGCCCGCCGAATTCATGGAAGCGCGCGCACCGCTGATGGCCGAGCGCTTTCCCCACGCGCAGGCCATGGCCGGCGCCGAGGCACTGGTGCGGCACTTGAAGGCGCACAATATTCCGATCGCTGTGGGCACCAGTTCGTCCCGTGGGCATTTCGCGATGAAAACCACGTTGCATGAGGAGTGGTTCGCGCTGTTCGACACCATCGTCACCGCCGATGACCCGGAAGTGGGCGCCGCCAAGCCGGCGCCGGATATCTTTCTGGTAGCGGCCAAGCGCCTGGGCGTGGAGCCTAAGGACTGCCTGGTGTTCGAGGACTCACCCTTCGGCGTCACCGCCGCCAAGGCCGCCGGCATGTTCGCCATCGCCGTCCCCGATGCCGCCATGGCCCCGGAGCGCTACCACCACGCCGACGATCGGCTGCAAAGCCTGCTGGGCTTCGACCCTGCTCAATGGGGGCTGCCGGCTCACCTGGTGTAGCAATACTCGCCGTAGGAGCGGTCATCGGCCGCGAAGGCTTCGCCGCCGACCTCAAACCTCCAACAAAGCCCCCAGCTCGCGCTCCAGCTCCTCGGGGTCGCCAAGATTGAGTTCGATCAACCGACGCAAATGGCTGATCGAATCCAGGCCGATATGGGTGCACACGAACCCCAGCTGCCCATGGTCGTCATGGGCCAGCTTGACCTCCATCACCACATCTTCCTGTGGCCCCAGTTTCACATCCACATTGAAGGGCTTGTCGGCATCGCCCAGCCAGGGCGATGGCTTTTCGATCAACAGCCCTTTCAATGACAGGTCGAGCAGCTTCACCGGCCAGCGCTCGGTGCCCTGGCGCAGTTCGGTCTTGGCATCGAAGGCGATGCGCTTGAAGCGACGGCGTTCGGTATGGGGTTGCGTCATGATCGGGTCCTCGAGTTTTGCTGGACTATAGCGCAGTGGCTCAGAGCCAGCGGCGAACCCGTCGACAATACTGGCGATAAGTGTCGCCAAACAGCGCTTCGAGCTGGATTTCGTCGGGCCGGATCACCAGCCAGTTCATCAGATACAGCAACACCGGCAGCAATAACCATGGCCACAAGCTGCCCATCAACAGCGACAGCGCGACATAGGCCAGGGTGTCGCCCAGGTTGATCGGGTTGCGCGACAGCGCGAACGGTCCGTCGCGCTGCAGTTCCTGAGGCGAATCGAAGTTGCTGGTCGCGGTGTGCTGACGCTTGAAACGCAGCATGGCCCAGAACGACAGACCCTGACCGAGGATGATCAAGGCCGCCGCGGTCGCTGCGGTCCAGCTGTTGACCGGCAGTGCAATGGGCAGTGCATAGCTCAGCGCCATGGCCACGGCGATGAACGTCAGATACAGCAGTGGCGGGGGCAGGGCGGCGCGTGCGGGTGGCTTGGGCATGGGGCGGACTCGCAAGGGACACCTTTAGTGCGACCGGCACGGGCGCCTGGTGTTCCGGGCCATCATCGGGTCATGCGCCGCGCCGCTCTAGACCAACGTGGGGATGGCCTTCGGACAAAAAATCGCTAGACTCGATAAGGCTGACACTCATCCACTGAGCTGGAAACAATAATATGAAAAACAATAGCAGTGCGTTCCGCCACGTTCCGTGGCTGATCGTGGCGATCATTGGTGCCTGTGCCCTGGGCGTCGTTGCGCTTCGCCGCGGTGAAGCAATCAACGCGTTATGGATCGTCGTCGCGGCCGTGGCCATCTATCTGGTCGCCTACCGCTACTACAGCCTGTTCATCGCCAACCACGTCATGCAGCTCGACCCGCGCCGCGCCACGCCCGCGGTGCTCAACAACGACGGTCTGGACTACGTACCGACCAACAAGCACATCCTCTTCGGTCACCACTTCGCCGCCATCGCCGGCGCCGGACCTCTGGTCGGCCCGGTACTCGCCGCGCAGATGGGCTATCTTCCCGGCACGCTGTGGCTGATCGCCGGCGTGGTGCTGGCCGGTGCCGTGCAGGACTTCATGGTGCTGTTCCTGTCCACCCGCCGCAACGGCCGCTCGCTGGGCGACATGGTGCGCGAGGAAATGGGCCGGATCCCCGGCACCATCGCCCTGTTCGGTTGCTTCCTGATCATGATCATCATCCTCGCCGTGCTGGCGCTGATCGTGGTCAAGGCGCTCGCCGAAAGTCCGTGGGGCATCTTCACGGTCATGGCCACCATTCCCATCGCGATGTTCATGGGCGTGTACATGCGCTACATCCGCCCGGGCCGCATCGGTGAAATCTCCATCATCGGCGTGCTCCTGCTGCTGCTCTCGATCTGGCTGGGTGGTCAGGTGGCCGCCGATCCGGTCTGGGCCAAGGCCTTCACCTTCACCGGTGTGCAGATCGTCTGGATGCTGATCGGCTATGGCTTCGTTGCCGCCGTGCTGCCCGTGTGGCTGATCCTGGCCCCGCGCGACTACCTCTCCACCTTCCTCAAGATCGGCACCATCATCGCCCTGGCCATCGGCATTCTGGTGACCATGCCGGAACTGAAGATGCCCGCGCTGACCCAGTTCACCGACGGCACCGGCCCGGTATGGAAGGGCGGTCTGTTCCCGTTCCTGTTCATCACCATCGCCTGTGGCGCGGTGTCCGGCTTCCACGCGCTGATCTCCTCGGGCACCACGCCCAAGCTGCTGGACAACGAAACCAACGCCCGCTACATCGGCTACGGCGGCATGTTGATGGAGTCGTTCGTGGCGATCATGGCGATGGTCGCCGCTTCGGTGATCGAGCCAGGCGTGTACTTCGCCATGAACAGCCCGGCGGCAGTGGTCGGTACCGATGTGGTCGCAGTGGCCACGGCGGTCAGCAGCTGGGGCTTCGCCATCACGCCGGAAGCGCTGCAGGCAGTCGCCCATGACATCGGTGAGACCACCATCCTGGCGCGCGCCGGTGGTGCGCCAACATTGGCCGTGGGTATCGCGCAGATCCTGCATTCGGTGCTGCCGGGTGAAAACACCATGGCCTTCTGGTACCACTTCGCGATCCTGTTCGAGGCACTGTTCATCCTGACTGCCGTGGACGCGGGCACCCGTGCCGGCCGCTTCATGCTGCAGGACCTGCTCGGCTCGTTCGTCCCGGCGCTCAAGCGCACCGAGTCCTGGACCGCCAACGTCATCGCCACTGCCGGCTGCGTCGCGTTGTGGGGCTGGTTGCTGTACCAGGGCGTGATCGATCCGTTGGGGGGCATCAATACCTTGTGGCCGCTGTTCGGCATCTCCAACCAGATGCTCGCCGGTATCGCCCTGATGCTCGCCACCGTCGTGCTGATCAAGATGAAGCGCCAGCGCTACATCTGGGTCACCATGCTGCCGGCCGTCTGGCTGCTGATCTGCACCACTACCGCAGGCTTCATCAAGCTGTTCGACGCCAACCCTGCCGTTGGTTTCCTGGCCCTGGCCAACAAGTACAGCGCCGCTCTGGCCCAAGGCCAAGTGCTTGCGCCGGCCAAGAGCGTGGAGCAGATGCAGCACGTGATCTTCAATGCCTACACCAACGCAACCCTGACCGTACTGTTCCTGCTGGTGGTCTTCAGCATCCTGTTCTTCGCCTTGAAGGTCGGCGTCGCCGCCTGGGGCAAGAAGGAACGTACCGACAAGGAAGCACCGTTCCAGCCGTTCCCCAATGCGTGATGACCGAGGGCTGCCGCCATGTTCAACGACCTGAGCAAGTTGGGAAAATACCTGGGCCAGGCGGCACGTCTGATGGTGGGCATGCCGGACTACGACAATTACGTCGAGCACATGCAGACCAAGCACCCGGACAAACCGATGATGGACTACGAGGCGTTCTTCCGCGAACGCCAGGAGGCCAGATACGGCGGCAAGGGTGGGCCCAAGTGCTGTTGAAAGCCTAGGCCCCGTGGTGTATTCACTGGCCTCTTCGGAAGCAGAGGGCTTGCTCACTGTGGGAGCGAGGCGGGCGGCGAGCCTTCTGCCCGCGAAGAGGCCATTTGCATTTAGAAACTCTTGGAGTTCATGAACTTGTCCGAAGCCCCACCCCCCATTCCCGTCACCATCCTCAGCGGCTTTCTCGGGGCCGGCAAGACCACCTTGCTGCGCCACATGCTCAAGGCCGAACACGGCCTGAAGATCGCCGTGATCGAGAACGAATTCAGCGATGCCGGCATCGACACCCAGCTGTTGGGCGACGAGCCCGTGCAGACCATGACCCTGGCCAACGGCTGCGTGTGCTGCACCATTCACACCGACCTGACCAAGGCGCTGTACCTGCTGCTGGAGCGTCTGGACAGCGGCGAAATCGCCTTCGATCGGCTGGTCATCGAATGCACTGGCCTGGCCGACCCGGCGCCGGTCGCCCAGACCTTTTTCATCGATGAAGAACTGCGCGAACGCTACATTCTGGACGGCATCCTGACGTTGGTGGACGCTGCCCACGCGGGTATCCATCTGGCTCAGACCATCGCCCAGGCACAGGTGGGTTTCGCCGACCGCCTGCTGATCAGCAAGACCGATCTGGTCGCGCCTTCGGTGTTCGACGAGTTGAGCGAGCGCCTGACCCGCATCAACCGACGCGCGCCGATCCGTGTGGTCGAGCACGGTCGAATCGATCTGGCGGAGCTGCTCGATGTGCGTGGCTTCAATCTCAATGCCGGCCTGGCGTTGCGCCCGGTCAATCAGGGCCCCAGCGTGGACCGCATCGCCAGCCTGGTACTGCGCACCGACAAGCCGCTGGACATCGACCGCCTCAGTACCTTCATGAACGAACTGCTGGAAGAGCACGGCAAGCAACTGCTGCGCTACAAAGGCGTGTTGAGTATCGCGGGGGAAGATCGACGCCTGGTGTTCCAGGGCGTATTGAAGCTCTACGGCTTCGACTGGGACACCGAATGGGCCCCGGGGGAGTTACGCGAAAGCGTGATGGTTTTCATCGCCGATGATCTACCCGAAGCCAAGATCCGCGCCGGATTCGACCAGCTCTGAATCCCGCGTACCCGACACACCGCGGCAACGCCGGACGCGGCTCGCGCCGCTGCTACAGAGGGCGACGCCGGACGCGGCTACAAACTGATGCGATCCCTGTAGCAGCGGCGCAAGCCGCGTCGGCGGTCCCGCGCAGTATCTGACGCAACGCGGTGCAACCACACGCAAGCTTAACGCACCCCCTGTAGCAGCGGCGCAAGCCGCGTCGGCGGTCCCCGCGAAATATCTGACACAACGCGGTGACCCCCAGCGCGGCCTGCGCCGCAGCCACAGGAATACCGCCAACCCTTACGCCGAATAAACCGGCAGCTTGGCGCAGATGGCCTGGACCTTCTGGCGCACGGCATCGATCACCGCTTCATTGTTCAGATCAGCCAGAATGTCGCAGATCCAGCCGGCCAGTTCTTGGCACTCGGCTTCCTTGAAACCACGAGTGGTCACAGCAGGCGTACCAAAGCGCAGGCCGGAGGTCACGAACGGCGAGCGAGGATCGTTGGGCACCGAGTTCTTGTTGACGGTGATGAATGCCTTGCCCAGCGCCGCGTCCGCGTCCTTGCCGGAAATGTCCTGCTTGATCAGCGACAGCAGGAACAGATGGTTCTCGGTACCGCCGGAAACCACGTCGAAACCACGATCGATGAACACCTTGGCCATGGCCTGGGCGTTCTTCACGACCTGCTGCTGGTAGGTCTTGAACTCGGGCTGCAGCGCTTCCTTGAAGCACACGGCCTTGGCGGCAATGACGTGCTCCAGCGGGCCACCCTGCGCACCTGGGAACACCGCCGAGTTGAGCTTCTTCTCGATCTCGGCATTGGCACGCGCCAGAATCAGGCCGCCACGAGGACCGCGCAGGGTCTTGTGGGTGGTGGTGGTGACCACGTCGGCGAACGGCACCGGGTTGGGGTATACGCCGGCGGCAACCAGACCGGCTACGTGGGCCATGTCGACGAACAGGTAGGCACCGACCTTGTCGGCGATTTCACGGAAGCGCGGGAAGTCGAGGATCTGCGAGTAGGCGGAGAAACCGGCCACGATCATCTTCGGCTTGTGCTCCAGAGCCAGGCGCTCGACTTCTTCGTAGTCGATCAGGCCCTGAGCATCGATGCCGTACTGGACGGCGTTGTACAGCTTGCCCGACGAAGAAACGCTGGCGCCGTGGGTCAGGTGACCGCCGTGGGCCAGGCTCATGCCCAGGATGGTATCGCCTGCCTGCAGCAGGGCCAGGTAGACCGCGCTGTTGGCCTGGGAGCCGGCATGCGGCTGAACGTTGGCATAGTCGGCGCCGAACAGCTCCTTGGCGCGGTCGATGGCCAGTTGCTCGATCACGTCGACGAACTCGCAGCCGCCGTAGTAGCGCTTGCCAGGATAGCCTTCGGCGTACTTGTTGGTCAGCACCGAGCCCTGGGCTTCCATCACAGCGGGACTGGTGTAGTTTTCCGAGGCAATCAGCTCGATGTGATCTTCCTGGCGCTGGGCTTCTTGCTCCATGGCGGCAAAGAGATCGGCATCGTACTTGGCGAGTGTCTGGCTACGGCTGAACATGGCGGTCCTCAGGGATCGGGATGTTGGGAAAGGCGAGCATTCTACCCCATCGGCTTTTGTCTGGCATATGAAAGGCAGTCATCGCGTGGACAAGCGGGCTTCATGTCGGGTCGTGCCCACTCATCCCGTAGGAGCGGTCATCGGCCGCGAAAGCCTCACCGCAGTCCACCTGACCCACCGCATCGACCCATCGCGGCCACAGACCGCTCCTACGTCGTCAGATCCTGCCCGTAGTCACTGAAGCAGAAACAGCGCGTCGTTGCTGAACTGAGTCTCGAAGCGATGGGCCTGCATCGGGCGCCCGAACAGGTAGCCCTGCACCTCATCGCAGCCATGCTCGCGCAGGAACTCCAACTGTTCATGGGTTTCCACGCCCTCGGCGATGACCGAGAGATTCAGGCTGTGCGCCATGGCGATGATCGCCCGCGCAATCTGCGCATCCTGCTCGCCGGACGGCAGGCCATCGACGAAGGTACGGTCGATCTTCAGCACGTCGATGGGGAACTGCTTCAGATAGTTGAGCGACGAATAGCCGGTGCCGAAATCGTCGACCGCAATGCTCAGGCCAAGATTCTTCAAGGTGTCGAGGATCATCATGGCTTCGTTGACCTCGCGCATCAGGATGCTCTCGGTCAGTTCCAGCTCCAGGCACGCCGGTGGCAGACCAGTGATTTCCAGCATCCGGGCGATGCGATTGCCTAACTGACCATCGGCGAACTGCCGCGCAGAGATGTTCACCGAGATCTTGGGCACGCGCACCTTGGCCAGGTGCCAGGCCTTGAGCTGGCGACAAGCCTCGGCCAGGACCCAGTCGCCCACATCCACCACCAGGCCGAGCTCTTCGAGCACCGGGATGAACTCGACCGGCGGCACCAGGCCACGGCGTGGGTGATTCCAGCGCAACAAGGCTTCGGCACCGGTCAGGCGTTTGCCGTCGCCGCTGAACTGCGGCTGGTAGTACAGCACGAACTCCTGTTGCTCCAGGGCGTGGCGCAAGTCGCTTTCCAGCTCCAGACGCTCCAGGGCCGTGGCGTTCATGTCGGCCTGGTAGAACTGGAAGTTGTTCTTGCCTCGCTCCTTGGCGTGGTACATCGCGGTGTCGGCGTTCTTCATCAGTTGACTCAGCTCGCCGCCGTCCTGAGGGCTCAAGGCGATGCCCACACTGGCGGTAACGAAGAACTCGCGGCCCTCCAGCACGAAGGGTTTGACCAGGCTGCCGAGAATCTGCTCCGCCACATGAATGGCCTGATTCAACGCCAGCTCGCGGGTGGCGCGCGGTTGCAGCAGCAGGGTGAACTCATCGCCGCCCATGCGCGCCACCGTGTCGTCATCGTCGACGCAGCCCAGCAGACGCGTGGCCATGTCCTTGAGCATGCGGTCACCGGCGGCGTGGCCGAGGGAGTCGTTGATCGGCTTGAAACGGTCGAGGTCGAGGAACATCAGCACCACCCACGACTGCTGCCGCTCGGCTTGCTGCAGGGCGTTGTACAGGCGGTCCTGGAACAGCGTGCGGTTGGGCAGGTGTGTCAGGGCATCGTAGTAGGCCAGGCGATGAATACGCTGCTCACTGGCCTTGCGCTCGCTGATGTCGCTGAAGAAGCACACATAGCTGGCCAGGTCGCCTTCGTCGTCGAGCACCGCAGTGATGCCGACCCAGGCCGGGTAGTGCTCGCCGTTGCGCCGCTTGAGCCAGACCTCGCCTTCCCAGGTGCCGCGCTGTTGCAGTTGCTTGAGCACGTAACGCAGGTGCGCTTCCTGCTGGTCATCCACGGTCAGCATGTTCGGCAACTGGTCCAGCACCTGGGCCACGGCATAACCGCTGACACGGCTGAAGGCCTCGTTGGCCTGCACGATGTAGCCCGCCGGATCAGTGATCAGAATCGCCGACGTCGAATGCTCGAACACCGTGGCGGCCATGCGCAGGTCCTTTTCGGCGCGACGTTGCTGGCTGACGTCGCGACCCACGCCCAGAATGCCTTCGAAAGTCCCCTGGGTGTCCCAGATCAACACCAGGCGCAGCTCGATGGGAATCTTGCGGCCGTCGTTGCGCAGGCAGTCGAACATGAACACCTGAGTCTTGAGGTCGCTGCGCAGGGCCGCCAGCTCGGCCGGCGCATGCAGCGCCTGGTGGACCTGGGTCAGCAGCGCGTTGATACCCGTCAGCTGTGCAGGATTGGCCAGCATGCCCTGCCAGCCGTTCTGCATCACCCAGTCCGCGTCGAAGCCCAGCACCGTCTGCACCGAAGGGCTGACGTAGTTCAGCTCCATGCGGTTGTTGGTGGAAAAGATCACGTCGCTGATGCTTTCGGCGAGCATGCGATGGCGTTTTTCGCTCTGGCGCAGCGATTCGCTCGCGGTCCTGTGGCTGGTAACGTCGGTGATACTGAGAATGACCGCGTGGTAATCCTTGGCGTGCTCGGGAAAGCGCACCGTCACCCACAGGTATTGATCGTGGCCCTGTTGATTGTCCAGACGGATTTCCAGCTCCAATTGCTGCTGGCGCTGCAGCAGGGCCCCGATCAATTGATGGCCGATGCCAGTGGCCCGGTCCGACCAGCCTTCGATCAGCTTGCGCCACGCCTGGTCGTTCGTGTGCACCTGCAGCACGCGCAGGGCAACGTGGTTCACTTCGGTGATGCGCAGTGCCTGCAACAGCTCCTGACAGGTTGCCGGATTGTCCTCCAGCCACCGCCCAAGATCGGTGCGCTCGTTCAACCCCACCCGTTCGAACAATGGCAGCACACCCGATAGATCGAGCACGCACAGCGCCACGCCGGCGCCCTCGAAGATGTCCCGATAGCGCCGACGCTCTTCGTTGAGTTCGCGCTGACGGCGGCGCATGCTCAACAGCGCCAGCAACGGCACCAGCGAAATCAGCAGGCCCAGCAGGCATTTACCCACCAGCGGTGGCAGCAATGCCAAGCGTGCCTGACGGGCGTTGAACAGGCTGCGCAATTGCCAGTCGCTGTGGCTCAGCTGGGTCACCAGCACACTTTGGTTTAGCTCGGCGCTGCTCAGTTCCGTAGCGCTGAACGGGGCAAGGTCGGCGCGGCCGATGACGTGTTTGTCGGCATGGTTTTCCAAGACCCAGCTTGGATTCTGCCCACGTTCGACCTGGTGAATGAGCCGACTGATAACGATCGGGCTCATGCGCAGCAACCAGTAGCCGTTGGTGTTTTCACCGGGCTGGCGGATCAGCAGATAGACCAGGTCTGCCGCCGTGCTGTTGGTGTAGTAGTGGCTGTCGCCATCCAGGCGGCTGACCAGAGCGGTGATGAAAGCATCGTCGTTCGCTTCCAGCAGGGTGTCGGCGATGATTCGGGCATCGCCGCTGAGCCAGGCCAGGCTTTGCAGCTCGGGCACCGAGCGACGTATACGGGTAACGGTTTCGGCACGTTCCCGGGCGCTGGGGAAGGGCTGGGTAGTGAGCAGCTGGTTGAGCACGATCTGCGCATTGAGCGCCATGTTCAGGTTGACGTGATCGGCCAGGTCCGCACTGGAGTCGATGCTGTGCTGGCGTTGGTCCGTCTGGGTACGCTGGAACTGATCGAACAGCTGCCAGAACAGCAGCATCAGCAGCATCAACACCAGCAATGCCAGCGCGCCCTTCAACGTGCCGTGCAGCGGAGTACCTGATCCTTGGACAGGCGGGCGCAAGGAGGACGGCTGATTGAGATTGGGCAAACTGAACATCCTGCGATATGACAGTCGTGGGCAGGCATAGGCGTGTACCCAGGCATGGGCACATGAATCATGCGTGTTACACCTCGCACTATAAGCTGTAGCGCCCAGGCCCGGCTAGATTTCTGTAGCGGTGTCGCGCGCCGCGCAAGGCACGCACTGGTTTGCCCTGACTCCCGCATTCCGGTAGCTTTGAACACCTTGCGGGGGCCCAAGCTTCCATCCTCTATCTCGCACCTTCTTTATCCAGGTTCATTCCATGGCTCAATACGTCTACACCATGCATCGGCTGAGCAAAGTCGTTCCGCCGAAGCGGGAAATCCTCAAGAACATCTCGCTGTCCTTTTTTCCCGGCGCCAAGATCGGCGTGCTCGGCCTGAACGGCTCGGGCAAATCCACCCTGCTCAAGATCATGGCCGGTGTCGACAAGGAATTCGACGGCGAAGCCCGGCCGATGCCCGAGCTCAACGTCGGCTACCTGCCTCAGGAACCTCAGCTGGACCCGACCAAGACCGTGCGTGAAGTGGTCGAGGAAGCGGTCAGCGTGATCAAGGACGCCCAGGCTCGCCTGGACGAAGTCTACGCCGCCTACGCCGAGCCGGATGCCGACTTCGACAAGCTGGCCGCCGAACAGGCCAAGCTGGAAGCCATCCTGCAGGCCAGCGATGGCCACAACCTGGAGCGCCAGCTGGAAGTCGCCGCCGATGCTCTGCGCCTGCCGGCCTGGGATGCCAAGGTCGAGCACCTGTCCGGTGGCGAGAAGCGCCGCGTGGCCCTGTGCCGCCTGCTGCTGTCGGCCCCCGACATGCTGCTGCTCGACGAGCCGACCAACCACCTGGACGCCGATTCCGTGGCCTGGCTGGAGCACTTCCTGCACGACTTCCCCGGCACCGTGGTGGCGATCACCCACGACCGGTACTTCCTCGACAACGTCGCTGGCTGGATTCTCGAACTCGACCGGGGCGCCGGCATTCCCTACGAAGGCAACTACTCGGGTTGGCTCGAAGCCAAGTCCGATCGTCTGGCTCAGGAATCCAAGCAACAGTCGGCCCATGAAAAGGCCATGAAGGAAGAACTGGAATGGGTGCGCAAAGGCGCCAAGGCCCGCCAGTCCAAATCCAAGGCGCGCCTGCAGCGCTTCGAGGAAATGCAGTCGCAGGAATTCCAGAAGCGTTCGGAAACCAACGAGATCTACATCCCGGCCGGTCCGCGCCTGGGCGACAAGGTCATCGAGTTCAAGAACGTCACCAAGGGCTATGGCGACCGCGTGCTGATCGACAACCTGTCGTTCGCCATGCCCAAGGGCGCGATCGTCGGCGTCATCGGCGGTAACGGTGCGGGTAAATCGACCCTGTTCCGTATGCTCATGGGCAAGGAACAGCCGGACTCGGGCTCCATCGAAATCGGCGAAACCGTGCAACTGGCCTGTGTCGACCAGAGCCGCGACGACCTGGACGGCAGCAAGTCGGTGTTCCAGCAGATCTCCGACGGCTCCGACCAGATCCGCATCGGCAACTACGAAATCCCTTCACGCACCTATGTCGGCCGGTTCAACTTCAAGGGCGGCGACCAGCAGAAGTTCGTCAAGGACCTGTCCGGTGGTGAGCGCGGTCGCCTGCACCTGGCGTTGACTCTCAAGGAGGGTGGCAACGTCCTGCTGCTCGACGAACCGTCCAACGACCTCGACGTGGAAACCCTGCGCTCGCTGGAAGAAGCCTTGCTGGACTTCCCGGGCGCAGCCATCGTGATCTCTCACGATCGCTGGTTCCTGGACCGTGTGGCCACGCACATCCTGGCCTACGAGGATGACTCCCAAGCGGTGTTCTTCGAAGGCAACTACACCGAGTACGAGGCCGATCGCAAGAAACGCCTGGGTGAGGCGGCTGCTCAGCCGCACCGTGTTCGCCACAAGAAGCTGGCGTAAACGAAAATGGGGCCCTGAAAAGGGCCCCATTTTTTTGTCTGACGATCGAGGACGGTCAGGGGCTCACGGCCCTGTCTGAATACCCGTGATTTCCACGGTGAGATCGCCCGCCGGACGTCGCCAGACGCGCTCTTCACCTACTTCCGCACCCAGCAGCGCCCGACCCAGGGGCGAGGCCCAGTTGATCAGGCCAACGCCCGCATCCGCTTGATCCTCGCCTACCAGGCACACACGCTGCTCGACACCTTGATCGTCGGCAAAAGTAACCCAGCTGCCGATCTGCACTTTTGCCGTAGAGGTGATGGGTGCTACCACCTGGGCGTGCTGCAGGCGGTGCTGGTAGTAGCGCATGTCCCGTTCCAGATCGGCCATGCGCTGACGATCGGCGCGCTCGCCCATCGCCGTCTGCTCGGCCTGCAGGATCTGCACTTCGGTAACCCGCGCCTGCAGCTGGGCCAGCCCGCTGGCAGTTACGTAATTGGGCTGGGTGCTGATCAGGCGTTCAACGGGTTGAGTCGCCTGAGCGGCAGCGTGGTCTTCATTGACGAATGCCCTGCTCATGATATTCCTCCCTTATGGGGCGGTATTGATCGCCCTGAGCGCAGGAGTGCCGCGAATCCAAAGACAACCCATGGCCGCAGCCAGGTGTCGCAAGCCAGCATGACTCCTACAGTAACCACTGCTTGTACAGGTTAGGCCGCAATATCCGGTCATAGTTGCATTCGCCACCGTTGCCTCGAACGCTTCCAGGCAGAGCCAAGCACCCGGCTAGTAGTGGTACCACTTGACCTCGAGCATGACCTCGTTGCGTGGCGAGCTCAGATGGCTGAAATCGCGTTGCGCGCTCAGGCGCAGCCCCAGGTTGCGGGACACTTCCCACTGCTGGTTCAGGCTCAGGCTGCGGCGCACCTCGCCATTGGCAAAGTAGTCGCCCTTGCCTTCGAGGCTGAAGTTGCCTAGGGCGTTCTTCCACAGCACACCGCTGTTGAATCCCGCCGCTGGCGCGACGAACTGGGCGAAGTCGTTGTTGTGCTCCACCCGCACCGTGCCCAGGGCGAAGCCCAGCACCTGTTCGCTGAGCTGCCAAGTGCCACCGGCGCCGCCATTGACATGGGAGACCAGGTTCTCGTCACCGTGTTTGCCCAGCACCCGTTCCAGACCGCCGGTCACTTGCCAGGACAGCGGCTGCAGCAGCTCGTTGCGCGGCGTCAGCGAGCGGATCGTAGCCAGATCCAGTTGCTGCACCTGCCATTTGTTGCCTTCGTACTGGCGCACTTTCAGGCCGAGAATCTCGATCTGCGCGCCCAGCGGAAACCCTTCGGCGTTGTCATTGAGGTCGTGATAGGCCATGCGCAGGCCGTACTCGGCGAACGCGGTATCGCCGCGAGTGCCGACACCCGCGCTCCAGGTCCGCGACTGATGGCCGTCCTCGGGCAAGCCGGGACGGTCGATGGCCAGCGGAGGTGGCGGATTGCGATTGATCGCACGCAGCAGTTGGAAGCTGCGCTGGGTCCGCGCCGGATCGCGCTCCTGGCCGGTGGCCCGGTAGCGTTCCAAGCGAAAGGCGGCATCCTGGATCAGTGCCTGGCGATCCTTGCCCAAGGCCTGGAAGCCTTCGCTGTCGATCTGCGCCGTATCGGCGGCAATCTTCTGCACCCATTGCTGTTCGCTGCTGTCCAGCGGCTTGGCGCGTTCGAGCAGTTCCCGCTCGCGGGACGCACGGTAATCGATCTTCTCGACCAGGCCGGCCGCTTTCACCGCTTTCACGGTGTCCGTGGGAATGGCGGTCAGGGGGAACTGCGAAGTCAGGTCCAGGCCCGGCCGGGCCACCTGGAGCAGTTCGAGCAGGCGATACGAGCAGTTTTCGTCAAAGAAGAAATAATCGAACTGCACCTGCTTGAGTTCCCACACATGCTCGACCATGCGCCCGGTCTCTTCAGGTGTGAGGTTGAGCCGGTACTCCCACAGGTCGCGGTTTTCCAGGCTGCGGTACTCGGAGAGCTTTTCCTGGTAGGGCACCAGGGCGAACAAGCCCGGATAGCCCCCGGCCAACCCTTTCCATGCATACAGAATGCTGTTGTCGCTGCCTTCGACGTAGGCGCCAAAGTTGATCGCATAGCTGAGCAAGGCAGTGTTGTTGCTCTGCACATCGGCCTGATCGATGCGCAACAGGGTGTGCCCGAACATCGAGGAAGGGCTGTTCAGGTACGCCGCCGGGAAAATCAGCACGGCGCTGTGAGGCGCCACGTCCGAGAACCACTTGGTGAATTCGGCACACTCCACGTTCGGCAGGTCAGTCAGGCCCAGCTGTTGCCGCAGCCAGCGGGTGCGCGCAGGAAACACACACTGCGCATGCTTGTCGCCGCTGCCCGCAGGTGCATAGATCGCCTGCAACGTAGCCTGCAGTTCGGCGTCCGGATGGTGCGCGCCGTCGTCGGCCAGAAAGAATTTGCGGTCATCGACATAGCTGCGCCAGCCGCCGAGCTTGCCGCGCTCGTAGTGGCCGACGGAAATCCAGTAGGGATCGTTCGCCAATTGTTGCAGACGCTGAGCGTCGATGTGCGGAGCGGCGTGCAGCGGGGCGCACACGCAGAGCGCCAGGGAGGCAAGGCGTTTGAGCATGGTCGGCAACTAGTTCGGCGAAATCGGAAAAGGGGGGATGCCCGCCCCGAAAGGAGCGGGCGGGTCGAGCTTAAGCCTGGGTGGCGTATTTGGCCAGACGTGGATCGTTTTTCAGAACGGCGATGGTGTTGCTGTGCACGTCTTCAGCGGTGGTGTCGGCGCTGCTGAAGATCTGCTGGAAGTGCTCGTGGGTGACCGACTGGAAGTAGGCACGGTCTTCGGGAGCGACGCCCAGTACCACGGCATAGGTGGTCAGTGCTTCGCCTTGGCCCTTGGCCATGTCTTCGGACAGCTCGTCCATCATGCCATTCATGGCAATCCAGGATTTACCGCCGTAAGTCAGTGCCGCGTTGGTCGAGCAACCGTTGGTGCCCGAGGTCATGCCGAAGGTGGCGTTGCCCGAAGTGCCGTTGGTGGTGGAAGCCAGGAAGTGCGCAGGCGTGCCGCGCTGGCCTTCGAACAACATGTTGCCCCAACCGCAATCCGGACCACCGGGCGCTTGCGCCATGGCGTTGATCGAGACGGCGGCGAACAGAGTACCCAGCAGAATCCGTTTCATAGCGTTGTTCTCTTTTTGATGTGCTTACTGAGGGTCTAATGCCTGGCGAACCAGGACGGGTCGGTTATTGGGCCGACCGCGTAACTTGGAGTTTAGGCAAGCGTTGCAGTTCCGCACGAAATGACTAAGTTGCAGCCTCGCTCGGCAAGCCCCGGTGCAGCTTGCGCCGTCGCTACAGAAGCGCCCAGAATGACAGCATCTGTCCCGCCGAAGTAAGGATGCCCGATGCCCGATTCTGTAGCTGCCAGCCTGCGTCTTGCGCCCGAGGCACTGACCCGCCCGTTTTCAGCTGAACAGTTCAACTTCACCACCACCAACGACCTGGAGCCCTTTCGTGGCGTACTGGGTCAGGAACGCGCCGTCGAGGCATTGCAGTTCGGTGTCGCCATGCCGCGCCCCGGCTACAACGTATTCGTCATGGGCGAGCCCGGCACCGGCCGCTTCTCGTTCGTCAAACGCTACCTCAAGGCCGAAGGCAAGCGCCTGCAGACCCCGGCCGACTGGGTCTACGTCAACAATTTCGACGAGCCGCGCGAACCGCGCGCCCTCGAACTGCCGCCTGGCAGCGCCGGCGCCTTCATCGGCGACATCGGTGCACTCATCGACAACCTGCTGGCGACTTTCCCGGCGGTGTTCGAACACCCGTCCTACCAGCAGCGTAAAAGCGCCATCGACCGTGCGTTCAATCAGCGCTATGACCGCGCCCTGGATGTGATCGAAAAGTTGTCGCTGGAAAAGGACATCGCGCTGTACCGCGACAGCAGCAACATCGCCTTCACCCCGATGCTCGACGGCAAGGCCCTGGACGAAGCCGAATTCGCCCAGTTGCCCGAAGCTGACCGCGAGCGGTTTCACACCGATATTTCCAATCTGGAAGAGCGTCTCAACGAAGAACTGGCCAGCCTGCCGCAGTGGAAGCGCGAGTCGAGCAACCAGTTGCGTCAGCTCAACGAAGAGACCATCACCCTGGCCCTGCAACCGCTGCTGGCGCCGTTGTCGGAAAAGTATGCCGAGAACGCCGCCGTGTGCGGCTACCTGCAGGCCATCCAGGTCAACCTGCTCAAGACCGTGGTCGAGCAGTTGGTCGATGACAGCAAGGCCGACGCCCAGGCCCGCAAGCTGCTGGAAGAACAGTACAGCCCCAGCCTGGTTGTCGGTCACCACCAGAGCGGTGGCGCGCCGGTGGTGTTCGAACCGCACCCTACCTACGACAACCTGTTCGGCCGGATCGAATACAGCACCGATCAGGGCGCGCTCTACACCACCTACAAGCAGCTGCGCCCCGGCGCACTGCACCGCGCCAACGGTGGCTTCCTGATCCTGGAAGCCGAGAAGATGCTGGGTGAACCCTTCGTCTGGGATGCGCTCAAGCGCGCCCTGCAATCGCGCAAGCTGAAGATGGAATCGCCACTGGGCGAGTTCGGGCGCCTGGCCACCGTCACGCTGACACCGCAGATGATTCCCTTGCAGGTAAAAGTCATCATCATCGGCGCTCGTCAGCTGTATTACGCGCTGCAGGACCACGATCCCGACTTCCAGGAGATGTTCCGCGTCCTGGTGGACTTCGATGAAGACATCCCCATGGTCGACGAGAGCCTGGAGCAGTTCGCCCAGCTGCTCAAGACCCGCACCTCGGAGGAGGGCATGGCGCCGCTGACCGGTGACGCCGTCGCGCGCCTGGCCACGTACAGTGCTCGCCTGGCGGAAAACCAGGGGCGTCTGTCGGCACGCATCGGTGATCTGTTCCAGCTGGTCAGCGAGGCGGACTTCATCCGCCACCTGGCCAATGAAGAGCGCACCGACGCCGGTCACATCGAGCGCGCGCTCAAGGCCAAGGCGACCCGCACCGGTCGGGTTTCGGCGCGTATCCTCGACGACATGCTGGCCGGCATCATCCTGATCGACACCACCGGCGCTGCGGTGGGCAAATGCAACGGGCTGACGGTACTGGAAGTGGGCGATTCAGCGTTCGGTGTACCGGCGCGTATTTCGGCCACGGTGTACCCGGGCGGCAGCGGCATCGTCGACATCGAACGCGAGGTCAACCTGGGCCAACCGATCCACTCCAAGGGCGTGATGATCCTCACCGGCTACCTGGGCAGCCGCTACGCGCAGGAGTTTCCCCTGGCCATTTCTGCCAGCATCGCCTTGGAGCAGTCCTACGGGTACGTGGATGGCGACAGCGCATCTCTGGGCGAGGCCTGCACCTTGATCTCGGCGCTGTCGAAGATGCCGCTCAAGCAGTGTTTCGCGATCACCGGCTCGATCAATCAGTTCGGTGAAGTGCAGGCTGTGGGAGGCGTCAACGAGAAGATCGAGGGCTTCTTCCGTCTGTGCGAGGCCCGTGGCCTGACCGGCGAGCAGGGCGCAATCATACCCCAGGCCAACGTGGCCACACTGATGCTCGACGAAAAGGTCCTGCAGGCGGTGCGCGACGGCAAGTTCCACGTCTACGCCGTGCGCCAGGCCGACGAGGCGCTGAGCCTGCTGGCGGGCGAGCCTGCCGGTGAGCCTGACGAGAACGGCGCGTTCCCCGAGGGCAGCATCAACGCCCGTGTGGTGGAGCGGCTGCGGGTCATTGCGGAAATGATCAGCGAAGAAGACCTCAAGGAAGCTGAAAAGGAACAGGCGCTGGAAGAGCTGGTCGAGGTCCGGCCGACGGTGTAGATCCCTATAGGGTAGGGGACAGCTGGCGGGCAGCGCCATCCGTCAGCTGAACCAGAGCCAGCGGTCAATCCCTTCTATGCTCCAATCATGACCCCTCGCGAGCCGCCCCCGGCTCTACGGGGCAATGGTGTATGCCAGAGGAGGGTGGCCATGGCCCGCAGCCTGAGCCTCAACCGTCAATGCCTGGGCCTGATGACCCGGATCGAATGCAGTGTTCGTCCGCTGGCGGGAGAGAATGGCCTGTGGACGCTGTTGTTCGCTGCCGGCATGGCGGGCGAGCAACCCAGCGCACTCAAGGCGCAGGGACCTTTCCATGGCCCGCTGGCTGCCGAAGCCGTGCTGGAGGCCATCGTCGACAGCCTGACGCTGCACGGTTACAGCCTCAGCGATGACCCACAGATGTGGGCCGTGCACCTGCAACGCCAGTTGCGCGCACTCAATGGGCAACGTGGCACGCCGAGCGTTCGCTACCGGCTCCCTGAACACTGATCTGCCTGCATTGCACACGGCTGCGACACACCGTCGCACGTCGTGCTTTGTCCTGCGCGTGGCTATAATCGGCGCCAATTTCCACCACCCTGTGAGCTTCAATGGAACGCTTCGTCGAAAAAACCATGTACGCCTCGCGCTGGTTGCTGGCGCCGATCTACGTCGGCCTGTCGCTGGGACTGCTGGCGCTGGCCCTGAAATTCTTCCAGGAAATCTTCCATGTCCTGCCCAACATCTTCGCCATGGCCGAATCCGAAGTGATTCTGGTGCTGCTCTCGCTCATCGACATGGCGCTGGTGGGCGGTCTGCTGGTGATGGTGATGATTTCCGGCTATGAGAACTTCGTTTCGCAGCTGGACATCGAAGATGGCGTAGAGAAGCTCAGCTGGTTGGGCAAGATGGATTCCTCTTCCCTCAAGATGAAGGTAGCCGCTTCGATCGTGGCCATTTCCTCCATCCATCTGCTGCGCGTGTTCATGGATGCCAAGAACATCGAACCGCAGTACCTGATGTGGTACGTAATCATCCACATGACCTTCGTCGTCTCGGCCTTCGCCATGGGCTATCTGGACAAGCTGACCAAGCACTAATCGCGCTTCACATCTGGTTCCGACAGCGCCCTGCTGAAAGGGAGGCGGCCATTGTGCTAGTCTTCCTACCCTTTTATCTGGGCGCGTCCTTCATCTCTGGATGAAGATTCCTACGCGACCCCGCAGCGGAGCAGCCTGATGTCCGAAGTACAACTGTCGACCGACGAAACCCGTGTGAGCTATGGCATTGGCCGCCAACTGGGTGGCCAGCTTCGCGACAACCCGCCACCGGGTGTAAGTCTGGACGCCATTCTGGTCGGCCTGACCGACGCGTTCCGCGGTCATGAAAGCCGTGTGAGCGAAGCAGAGCTCAATGCCAGCTTCAAGGTCATCCGCGAGATCATGCAGGCTGAACAGCAGGCCAAGGCCGAAGCCGCAGCAGGCGAAGGCAAGGCGTACCTGGCGGAAAACGCCAAGCGTGCCGAAATCACCACCACGGCCAGTGGCCTGCAGTACGAAGTGCTGAGCACCGGCGAAGGCAGCAAGCCGTCCGGCGACAGCACCGTACGTGTTCACTACCACGGCACCCTGACCGACGGCACTGTGTTCGATAGCTCCTACAACCGTGGCGAGCCAGCCGAGTTCCCGGTCAACGGCGTGATCGCTGGCTGGACCGAAGCCCTGCAACTGATGCCTGCCGGCAGCAAGTGGCGCGTACACGTTCCCAGCGAACTGGCCTACGGCGCCCAGGGCGTCGGTAGCATCCCGCCGCACAGCGTGCTGGTGTTCGATGTGGAACTGCTGGAAGTCCTGTAACGCCTCGGAGTAATCCAGAGGCACCGCACGACCCCGACGCGGCTCGCGCCGCTGCTACACAGATACGCGCTCCCTGTAGCAGCGGCGCAAGCCGCGTCCTCCCCCATCACGCCCCCCTGCCTTGTAGCAGCGGCGCAAGCCGCGTCCGGCCCCACCGCGCGACATTCGGCGCCCCTCACTCTCAGCCGCATCCGGCGCCACGCGATCCCTGTAGCAGCGGCGCAAGCCGCGTCGGCGGTACATGCGGTCCCTCAGACGCCCCGCACCCTCAGTGCAATTCCCCCATTGGCCGCAATGCGCGGGCGTAGCAGAACAGAAAGAGGTTGCGCACCAACTCCTTCAACACCACAGGCTCGCTGGAGCTCAAACCATGCAGATCCAGATCCCCCTGATCACGCAGTTCATCCAACGCGTCTTCGCCGAGCACGGCACAGACTTCGCCAGTATCACGATGCAGGATGCGCAGGTAGGGATGTGGGCGGTCCAGCCAGGCGTCGATCAGATAGGTCATGGAAATTCTCCTTGAAAGGGTTTCAATGAGAATAATTCTTATTAAAATAATAGCAAGAGACTATTTGCCATCGCCGGGCATTGCGCCCCTGAAAGCCTTGCCGGCCGCCTCACGACGGCTCGGACCGCTGGTCGGGCTGTACGTCAGACTTTGCGCACGAACTCGGACTTGAGCTTCATGGCGCCGATGCCATCGATCTTGCAATCGATATCATGGTCACCGTCGCACAGGCGAATGTTCTTCACCTTGGTACCGACCTTGACCACTAGCGAAGAGCCCTTGACCTTGAGGTCCTTGATCACGGTGATGGTGTCACCGTCAGCCAAAACGTTGCCCACCGAATCCTTGATCACCAAGGCATCGCCGTCGGCACTTTCTTCGCCGGTTGCCGACCATTCATGGCTGCATTCAGGGCAGATCAGCTGGGTGCCGTCTTCGTAGGTGTATTCGGATTGGCATTTGGGGCAGGGCGGCAGCGTGCTCACGAGATTCCTCGAGGTAGAGAATAAAGGCACGCAGTATATAGGGTTTTTGCAGGCGAAGCCCTTGTAGGAAAGGGCTACCGCAGAGAGGGGCAGTTGTGGGAGCGGGGCGGGCGGCGAGCCCTCTGCCCGCGAAGGGCGCACCACCGAATCAGTGCGTACGCGCCACCGCAAACTCGCTGAGCTCGATCAATGCATCCCGATACTGGCTGGCAGGCAGCACTTCCAGCTGGGCAATGGCCTTGGACACATAATCGCGGGCCAGACGCGCGGTGTAATCCAGCGCCCCGCAGTCCTCGACCGCCACACGGATGCGCTCCAGATCCTCGATCCCGCCTTTCTGGATCGCCTGCCGCACCAGCGCTGCCTGTTCGGCGTTACCTTCACGCATGGTGTAGATCAGCGGCAAGGTCGGCTTGCCCTCGGCCAGGTCATCACCCACATTCTTGCCCAGGGTCTCGGCGTCGCCGCGATAATCGAGCAGATCGTCGACCAGTTGGAACGCAACACCCAGGTGGTCACCAAATGTGCGCAGCGCCTCGCACTGTTCGGCGCTGGCGCCGGTGAGCGCTGCCGCACTGTGCGCCGAGGCTTCGAAGAGCATCGCGGTCTTGCCGCGGATCACTTCCATGTAGATCTCTTCGGTGGTGCTGGCGTCCCGTACCTTGGACAGCTGCAGCACTTCGCCCTCGGCGATGATGCGTGTGGCGTGTGAAAGAATCTTCATCACCGACATCGAGCCCAGCTCGACCATCATTTCGAAAGAGCGCGAATAGAGAAAGTCGCCGACCAGCACGCTCGGAGCATTGCCCCACTTGGCGTTGGCGGTGGAGCGGCCGCGACGCATGCCAGACATGTCGACCACGTCATCATGCAGCAGGGTCGAGGTGTGCAGCAGCTCGATGGTGGCCGCCAGCAGCCGCAGGTCATCGCTTTGATGGCCCAGGGCTTTGCCAGCGAGCAACACCAGCAGCGGGCGCAGGCGCTTGCCTCCGGAGGAGGTAATATAGTCGCTGATCGTCGATACCAGCGGCACACGCGAGGTCAGCTGCTTCTTGATGATCTCGTCGACGGCGCTGAAATCGTCCGCCACCGCGCGGTAGAAAGCTTGGGGTTGCATCAGCGAGAGTCGCTCCAGAAGGGTTGCGCGGCATGCTAGGACGCGGGTTGGAGCGTGTCAAGGCGCGTCCGTGGCCCGCAACGCCCGTATGCCGGGCAGGAAGCTGGTCGTGAACCTGCGCCGGCATCGTTTTGCCCGCAGCGCCCAACCGTTCGGGCGACTGGCGGCCTCTTGTCAGCGGTTCATGGCTTGCGTACAATCGCGCACCCTGAACTTCCTGGGCAGCACCTGCCTTACGCAATTGCATTTGGGGCGTTCCAACCCATGCAGCCATGCCAGCCGACACTCTACTTATAAAGAGCTGGGTGAGCAGGATTATCGGAGAAATACCATGTCGTACGCAGTAATCGTTACCGGTGGCAAGCAATACAAGGTCGCCCCAGGTGAATACCTGAAGATCGAAAAACTGGAAATCGCCACCGGCGAATCCGTTACCTTTGATCGCGTTCTGTTGGTCGCCAATGGCGACGACGTGAACATCGGCGCTCCAGTGGTTGCCGGCGCTACCGTTGTGGCTGAAGTGATTTCCCAAGGTCGTCACGATAAGGTCCGCATCATCAAGTTCCGTCGTCGTAAGCACCACATGAAGCGCATGGGCCACCGCCAGTGGTACACCGAGATCAAAATCACCGGTATTCAGGCGTAATTTCAGCCTAATTCCTCACTAGGAGAATTGACTCATGGCACACAAAAAAGCTGGTGGTAGTACCCGTAACGGTCGCGACTCAGAAGCCAAACGCCTTGGCGTGAAGATGTATGGCGGCCAGGCTATCATCCCAGGCAACATCATCGTGCGTCAGCGCGGCACCCAATTCCACGCTGGCTACGGCGTTGGCATGGGTAAAGATCACACCCTGTTCGCGAAAGTCGCAGGCGTGATCAAGTTCGAAGTAAAGGGCGCCTTCGGTCGTCGTTACGTGAGCGTTGTCGCAGCCTAATCGCGACGTCGCTGGAGAAGCCCTGTCTTGCGACGGGGCTTTTTCGTTTATGGAGTGAGTCTCTTGCAAAGGTTTGCATGGGCTGTCGGTACGTGAGTCATTGACGGGTTTGCCGCGCTCATTTTTGCAAGAGCCTTACGTTTCAGGTTCATTGGCTCGCCCTGGCGGCGAGAGGCGTATTTTTAATGAAGTTTGTAGATGAAGTGTCCATCCGCGTGAAGGCGGGTGATGGTGGCAACGGCTGCATGAGCTTTCGCCGCGAAAAATTCATCGAGAATGGCGGCCCCAACGGCGGCGACGGTGGTGATGGCGGCTCGATCTACATGATCGCCGACGAAAACCTCAACACCCTGGTCGACTACCGTTATACCCGCCACTTCGATGCCGAGCGCGGCGCCAACGGCGGCAGCACCGACTGCACCGGCAAGAAGGGTGAAGACCTGGAGTTGCGCGTGCCGGTAGGTACCACGGTGATCGACGCCTCCACTCAGGAAGTCATCGGCGACCTGGTCAAGGCCGGTCAGCGCCTGCTCGTGGCCCATGGTGGCTGGCACGGCCTGGGCAATACCCGATTCAAATCCAGTACCAACCGCGCGCCGCGCCAGACCAGCCCAGGCAAGCCAGGCGAGCAGCGCGATCTCAAGCTGGAGATGAAAGTGCTGGCCGACGTCGGTCTGCTGGGCCTGCCCAATGCCGGTAAAAGCACCTTTATCCGCTCGGTGTCTGCAGCCAAGCCCAAGGTGGCCGATTACCCGTTCACCACCCTGGTGCCGAACCTGGGCGTGGTGAGTGTCGACCGCTGGAAGAGCTTCGTCGTGGCCGACATTCCCGGTCTGATCGAGGGGGCTTCCCACGGTGCCGGTCTGGGCATCCGATTCCTCAAGCATTTGGCGCGTACCCGCATCCTGCTGCACCTGGTCGACATGGCGCCGCTGGATGAAACCAGTGCTGCCGACGCCGCCGAAGTGATCGTCAACGAGCTGGTCAAGTTCAGCCCGTCGCTGGCCGAGCGTGAGCGTTGGCTGGTGCTCAACAAGTGCGACCAGATCCTGGAAGAAGAGCACGAAGAGCGCGTCAAGGAGATCGTCGATCGCCTGGAGTGGGAAGGTCCGGTCTATGTGATCTCGGCCATCGCCAAGGAAGGTACCGAGCGCCTGAGCCGTGACATCATGCGCTACCTGGAAGACCGTGCCGACCGTCTGGCACGCGATCCGGCCTATGCCGACGAGCTGGCCGAACTCGATCAGCGCATCGAAGACGAAGCGCGCGCCCAGCTGCAGGCGCTGGACGACCAGCGCGCGCTGCGTCGCAGCGGCGTGAAGAGCGTCCACGACATCGGCGATGACGACGACTGGGACGAAGAAGACACCGAAGACGGCCCGGAAATCATCTACGTCCGCGATTGATCGGCCGACCTGGCGTGCGCCTTCGCGGGCCGAGCCCTCTGCCCGCGAAGAGGTCACCGCGATCCACGCACCCAATCGCATCGCCGGGCATCCTCGGTGTTAAACTAGACGCCGCTCACCATGAGCGGCGTTTTTGTTTTTCTACCGGGCAAAGGTTGGCAGATGATGCGGAGCAAGGTGACGGGCGCGCAGCGCTGGGTCGTGAAGATCGGCAGTGCGCTGCTGACCGCGGACGGCAAGGGTCTGGATCGCGCGGCGATGGGCGTATGGGTCGAGCAGATGGTTGCTTTGCACAACGCCGGGGTCGAGTTGGTACTAGTGTCTTCGGGTGCAGTGGCGGCCGGCATGAGTCGCCTTGGCTGGGCCAAGCGCCCCAGTGGCATGCACGAATTGCAGGCGGCCGCGGCTATCGGCCAGATGGGTCTGGTGCAGGCCTGGGAGTCGAGCTTCGCCGAGCATGGCCGACACACCGCCCAGATTCTCCTCACCCACGACGACCTGTCCGATCGCAAGCGCTACCTCAATGCGCGCAGCACGCTGCGTACGCTGGTCGAGCTGGGCGTGGTGCCGGTCATCAACGAAAACGACACCGTGGTCACCGACGAGATCCGCTTCGGTGACAACGACACCCTGGCTGCTTTGGTGGCCAACCTGGTGGAAGCGGACCTGCTGGTCATTCTCACCGACCGCGACGGCATGTTCGATGCCGACCCGCGCACCAACCCCGATGCCCAGCTGATCTTCGAGGCGCGCGCCGACGATCCGTCGCTCGACGCCGTCGCTGGCGGTACCGGCGGTGCGCTGGGCCGCGGCGGCATGCAGACCAAGTTGCGCGCCGCGCGCCTGGCCGCGCGCTCCGGAGCGCACACGGTAATCGTCGGCGGCCGTATCGAGCGTGTGCTCGATCGGCTCAAGGCTGGCGATCGCCTGGGTACGCTGCTGTCGCCCGAGCGTGAAATGCTGGCTGCGCGCAAGCAGTGGCTCGCCGGGCATCTGCAGACTCGTGGCACTCTGGTGCTCGACGACGGGGCCGTGCAGGCCCTGACCGGTGGCCACAAGAGCCTGCTGCCGGTGGGTGTGAAAGTGGTGCAGGGCAGCTTCAGGCGCGGTGAGATGGTAGTGTGCGTGGCGCCGGACGGTCGTGAAATCGCCCGCGGCCTGGCCAACTACAGTGCGCTCGAAGCACAGAAAATCATCGGTCAGTCGTCGGACGTCATCGAGCGCTTGCTGGGCTACATGGCCGAGCCCGAGCTGGTGCACCGCGACAACCTGATCCTCGTTTGATCCCTACAGGAACGTTTCGATGAATGTGCTCAAGGCCCTTGCGGCCACGCTGTTGTGCCTGCCGATGCTGGCGAATGCCGAGGAAATCGGTCAGGTGTCCACGGTGTTCAAGGTTGTCGGTCCCAATGACCGGATCGTCGTCGAAGCATTCGATGATCCCAAGGTGCCGGGTGTGACCTGCTACCTTTCGCGCGCCAAGACGGGCGGGGTGAAGGGTGGTCTGGGCTTGGCCGAAGACCGCGCCGAGGCGTCCATCGCCTGTCGCCAGGTCGGGCCGATCCAGTTGCCGGACAACTTGAAGGAAGGCGAGGAGGTATTCAAGGAGCGCACGTCGCTGGTGTTCAAGACTATGCAGGTGGTTCGATTCCACGACAAGAAGCGCAACGCGCTCGTGTACCTGGTCTACAGCGACCGCATGATCGAAGGCAGCCCGCAGAACGCCGTGACCGCCATCCCCATTCGTCCCTGGACCACCGAATAATTGCGGCGTGGTTTTCGCGGCCGATGACCGCTCCTACGGATGAAAATCCACACCACCGTAGGAGCGGTCATCGGCCGCGAAAGGGGCTACATCAATATTGCCTCTTTCATGCAGGCACAAAAAAGCCGACCCTGGGGTCGGCTTTTTCTACATCGTACAGCTGATCAGGCAGCAGCAGCCTGGTTCAGTGCTTTGATGTGGCCATTCAGACGGCCTTTGTGACGAGCAGCCTTGTTCTTGTGGATGATGCCTTTATCGGCCATACGGTCGATAACTGGCACGGCCAGAACATAAGCAGCTTGTGCTTTTTCGGCGTCTTTTGCGTCGATGGCTTTGACTACATTCTTGATGTAGGTGCGAACCATGGAACGCAGGCTGGCGTTGTGGCTGCGACGCTTCTCAGCCTGTTTTGCACGTTTTTTGGCGGAAGGTGAGTTGGCCACCGTCGAGCTCCTCGAAAGACTTTTTGAAATAGCAAACAAATAAGGCCGCGAATCATGCCCATCAACGAGTTGGTTGTCAAGGGTACGTGAAACGATCCGCTAAGTGGTCGGTCGGTGTCGAAGTGATTCACTTCTGGCCCGTGACCTGTACACTCGCGAGGTTTTGGCTCTGCCTGCTGATGCGGCGCGGAGTATCGCACACCTGGGCCGGATATGGGCCTGCTCTTCGTCAACGGGCATGAAAAACTTTCGATGAATCTACTCAAATCCCTGGCCGCGGTCAGCTCCATCACCATGGTTTCGCGGGTGCTGGGCTTCGTCCGCGACACCATCATCGCGCGCATCTTCGGCGCCGGCATGGCCACCGACGCCTTTTTCATCGCCTTCAAACTGCCGAACCTGCTGCGCCGGATCTTCGCCGAGGGCGCGTTCTCCCAGGCCTTCGTGCCGATTCTCGCCGAGTACAAGAACCAGCAGGGCGAGGAGGCCACGCGTACCTTCATTGCCTACGTCGCCGGCCTGTTGACCCTGGCCCTGGCGCTGGTCACGGTGGCCGGGATCCTGGCCGCGCCCTGGGTCATCTGGGCCACCGCGCCGGGCTTCGCCGACACGCCGGAGAAATTCCATCTCACCACCGACCTTCTGCGGGTGACCTTTCCTTATATATTGCTGATCTCGCTGTCGTCCTTCGTCGGTGCGATCCTCAATACCTACAACCGCTTTTCGGTGCCGGCCTTCACGCCTACGCTGCTCAACGTGTCGATGATCCTGTTCGCCCTGTTCCTCACGCCGTATTTCGATCCGCCGGTGATGGCGCTCGGCTGGGCGGTCCTGGCGGGCGGACTGGCGCAGCTGCTGTATCAACTGCCGCATCTGAAAAGGCTCGGCCTGCTGGTACTGCCGCGTCTGAGCCTGCGCGACACCGGCGCGGTGCGTGTGATGAAGCAGATGCTACCGGCCATTCTCGGGGTGTCGGTCAGCCAGATATCGCTGATCATCAACACCATCTTCGCCTCTTTTCTGGTAGCAGGCTCGGTCTCGTGGATGTACTACGCCGACCGTCTGATGGAACTGCCCTCGGGCGTGCTGGGGGTGGCGCTGGGTACCATTCTGTTGCCGACCCTTTCCAAGACCTACGCCAACAAGGACCGCCATGAGTACTCGCGCATCCTCGACTGGGGGCTGCGTCTGTGCTTCGTGCTGGTGCTGCCTTGCGCCGTGGCCCTGGCATTGCTTGCCGAGCCGTTGACCGTGGCCTTGTTCCAGTACGGCAAATTCACCGCCCTGGATGCGGCCATGACCCAGCGCGCACTGATCGCCTATTCCATCGGTCTGTTGGGCATCATCCTGATCAAGGTGCTGGCGCCGGGTTTCTATGCGCAGCAGAACATCCGTACGCCGGTGAAGATCGCGCTCTTCACGCTGGTGGCTACGCAGGTCTTCAACCTGATGTTCATCAGCCACCTGCAGCACGCTGGCCTGGCGCTGGCCATCAGCCTGGGTGCCTGCCTGAACGCCGGGCTGCTGTATTGGAAACTGCGCCAGCAGGACCTGTTTCAACCGCAGCCGGGCTGGACCGTCTTTTTATGCAAGCTGGGCATCGCCGTACTGGCCATGGCCGTCGCCTTGCTGGTATTGCTGCAGTACATGCCGGCATGGGCTGACGGCCAGATGCTCGAACGCTTCCTGCGCCTGGGGCTGCTGGTGTTGACAGGCGTGCTAGTGTATTTCGGAATGTTGTTGGCCATGGGCTTCCGCCTCAAGGACTTCGCTCGCCGCGGGCTGGCCTGATCCTTGGGTGCCAGCGGTTTTGTGCATTAGCGAACATCCATGCACGCTGTTGCCTGTCGTCGGCGCGTGGGTATGGTTATAATCGACCACTTTATGAGCAAGAAGCGCGTTATGCAGCTGGTTCGAGGCCTTCACAATCTGCGGCCCCAGCATCGGGGCTGCGCCGCCACCATTGGCAATTTCGACGGTGTCCACCGCGGCCATCAGGCTATCCTGGCGCGGCTGCGCGAGCGTGCCCGGGAGTTGGGTGTGCCCAGCTGCGTAGTGATCTTCGAGCCCCAGCCGCGCGAATACTTCAGTCCACAGACCGCGCCGGCCCGCTTGGCCCGGTTGCGTGACAAAGTGCAGCTGCTGGCCGACGAGCAGGTCGATCTGGTGCTGTGCCTGGCCTTCAACAAGCGCCTGAGCCAGCTCAGCGCCTCGGAGTTCGTCGATACCATCCTGATCGACGGCCTGGGCGTGAAGCACCTCGAAGTTGGCGACGACTTTCGTTTCGGCTGCGACCGGGCAGGAGACTTCGATTTCCTGACCCAGGCCGGCAGCCTTCAAGGCTTTACCGTCGAGGCGGCGCAGACCGTTGAACTGGACGGTCAGCGGGTGAGCAGCACCCAGGTCCGCAAGGCCCTGGCGTCGGCCGATTTCGAACGTGCCGAGCAACTGCTCGGCCGACCCTTCTGCATCGAAGGAAGGGTCCTGCATGGGCAAAAGCTGGCCCGCCAACTGGGCTGGCCCACTGCCAATGTGCAACTCAAGCGCCGTCGCGTGCCGCTGACCGGGGTCTACCTGGTGAGTGTCGACATCGATGGCAAGACCTGGCCGGGAGTCGCCAACATAGGCGTGCGGCCAACCGTTGCAGGTGATGGCAGTGCCCACCTGGAAGTGCATTTGCTGGACTTTGCCGGTGACCTCTATGGCCGGCATTTAACGGTGGCGTTCCACCACAAGCTGCGTGATGAGCAGCGTTTCGCCTCGCTGGAGGCGCTGAAGTCGGCGATCGATGCGGATGTCGCCGCCGCGCGTGCCCACTGGGCCAAGCCAACCGCTTAAATTGAAGAGCCTGAAATGACCGACTACAAAGCCACGCTAAACCTTCCGGACACCGCCTTCCCAATGAAGGCCGGCCTGCCCCAGCGCGAGCCGCAAACTCTGCAGCGCTGGGACAGCATTGGCCTGTACCAGAAGCTTCGCGAAATTGGCAAGGACCGTCCCAAGTTCGTCCTGCACGACGGCCCGCCCTATGCCAACGGCAACATTCACATCGGTCATGCGGTCAACAAGATCCTCAAGGACATGATCATCCGTTCCAAGACCCTGGCCGGCTTCGATGCGCCGTACGTGCCGGGCTGGGACTGCCATGGCTTGCCGATCGAGCACAAGGTCGAGGTCACCCACGGCAAGAACCTGGGCGGCGACAAGACCCGCGAACTGTGCCGTGCCTATGCCAGCGAGCAGATCGAAGGGCAGAAAGCCGAGTTCATCCGTCTGGGCGTGCTCGGCGACTGGGCCAACCCGTACAAGACCATGAACTTCACCAACGAGGCCGGCGAGATCCGCGCCCTGGCGGAAATGGTCCGCAACGGCTTCGTGTTCAAGGGTCTGAAGCCGGTGAACTGGTGCTTCGACTGCGGTTCGGCCCTGGCCGAGGCCGAGGTCGAGTACGCCGACAAGAAATCGCCAACCATCGACGTCGCCTTCCCGATCGCCGACCAGCAAGCGCTGGCCGATGCCTTCGGTCTGCCAGGCCTGGAGAAACCGGCCAGCATCGTGATCTGGACCACCACCCCGTGGACCATCCCGGCCAACCAGGCGCTCAACGTGCATCCCGAGTTCACCTACGCGCTGGTCGACGTCGGTGACCGCCTGCTGGTGCTTGCCGAAGAACTGGTGGAAAGCAGCCTGGCCCGCTACAACCTGCAAGGCTCGGTCGTCGCCACCACCGTGGGCGCCAAGCTGGAGCTGATCAACTTCCGTCATCCGTTCTACGATCGCCTGTCGCCGGTGTACCTGGCCGAGTACGTCGAGTTGGGTGCCGGCACGGGCGTGGTGCACAGCGCCCCGGCCTATGGTGTCGACGACTTCGTCACCAGCAAGCAATACGGCCTGACCAACGACGACATCATCAGCCCGGTGCAGAGCAACGGCGTGTACGCCGAATCGCTGCCGTTCTTCGGTGGCCAGTTCATCTTCAAGGCCAACCAGAACATCGTCGACAAGCTGGCCGAAGTCGGCGCGCTGATGCACACCGAAGTGGTCAGCCACAGCTACATGCACTGCTGGCGTCACAAGACCCCGCTGATCTACCGCGCCACTGCGCAGTGGTTCGTGGGCATGGACAAGCCACCGGTCGAAGGCGACACCCTGCGCGAACGCGCGGTGAAAGCCATCGAAGACACCAAGTTCGTCCCGGCCTGGGGGCAGGCGCGCCTGCACTCGATGATCGCCAACCGTCCCGACTGGTGCATCTCGCGCCAGCGCAACTGGGGCGTGCCGATCCCGTTTTTCCTCGACAAGGCCACCGGTGAACTGCACCCGCGCACCGTCGAGCTGATGGAAGAGGTGGCCAAGCGCGTCGAAGTCGAAGGCATCGAAGCCTGGTTCAAGATGGACCCGGCCGAGCTGCTGGGCGACGAGGCGGCCAACTACGACAAGATCAGCGACACGCTGGACGTCTGGTTCGACTCGGGCACCACCCACTGGCACGTGCTGCGCGGCTCGCACCCGATGGGTCATGAAAGCGGCCCGCGCGCCGACCTGTACCTGGAAGGTTCCGACCAGCACCGTGGCTGGTTCCATTCTTCGTTGCTGACCGGTTGCGCCATCGACAACCACGCGCCGTACCGCGAACTGCTGACCCACGGTTTCACCGTGGACGAGAACGGCCGCAAGATGTCCAAGTCGCTGGGCAACGTCATCGCCCCGCAGAAGGTCAACGATACCCTGGGCGCCGACATCATGCGCCTGTGGGTTTCGGCCACCGACTATTCGGGCGAGATGGCCGTGTCGGATACCATCCTGCAGCGCAGTGCCGATGCCTATCGTCGCATCCGCAACACCGCGCGCTTCCTGCTCTCCAACCTCAGCGGCTTCAACCCGGCCACCGACCTGCTGCCAGCCGATCAGATGATCGCCCTCGACCGCTGGGCCGTGGATCGTGCTCTGCTGCTGCAGCGCGAACTGGAAGAGCACTACGGCGAATACCGTTTCTGGAACGTCTACTCCAAGGTGCACAACTTCTGCGTGCAGGAGCTGGGCGGTTTCTACCTCGACATCATCAAGGACCGCCAGTACACCACCGGCGCCAACAGCGTCGCCCGTCGCTCCTGCCAGACCGCGCTGTATCACATCAGCGAGGCGCTGGTGCGCTGGATCGCGCCGATCCTGGCGTTCACCGCCGACGAGTTGTGGCAGTACCTGCCCGGCGAGCGCAACGAGTCGGTAATGCTCAACACCTGGTACCAGGGCCTGAGCGAGCTGCCCGAGGGCTTCGAGCTGGACCGTGCCTACTGGGAGCGGGTGATGGCGGTGAAGACTGCGGTCAACAAGGAAATGGAAAACCAGCGCGCGGCCAAGGCCATCGGCGGCAACCTGCAGGCCGAAGTGACGCTGTACAGCGAAGACGCGCTGAACACCGACCTGGCCAAACTGGGCAACGAGCTGCGCTTCGTGCTGATCACTTCGGGCGCCACCCTGGCGCCGTTCGCTCAGGCTCCGGCCGATGCGGTGGTCACCGACGTAGCCGGCCTGAAGCTTAAGGTAGTCAAGTCGGGTGGCGTCAAATGCGCGCGTTGCTGGCACTTCCGCGATGACGTGGGCGTGAACCCCGAGCATCCGGAAATCTGCGGTCGCTGCGTCGACAACATCAGCGGTGATGGCGAGGTGCGCCACTATGCCTGATTCGTCGGCGTCTTTCGGTCGCTACGGTCACTTGAAGTGGCTGTGGCTCAGCGTGCTGGTCATGGCGCTGGACCAGGCCACCAAGTTCTATTTCGACGGCAACCTGCAGATGTACGAGCAGATCGTGGTCATTCCCGACCTGCTCAGCTGGACCCTGGCCTACAACACCGGCGCCGCCTTCAGCTTCCTGGCGGACAGCGGCGGCTGGCAGCGCTGGCTGTTCACCCTGATCGCCGTGGTGGTCAGTGTGGTGCTGGTGGTGTGGCTCAAGCGTCTGGGCCGCGGCGACACCTGGCTGGCGATTGCCCTGGCGCTGGTACTGGGCGGGGCGGTAGGCAACCTGTTCGACCGCGTCGTGCTGGGCCATGTGGTCGATTTCATTCTGGTGCATTGGCAGGATCGCTGGCGTTTCCCGGCGTTCAACCTGGCCGACAGCGCCATCACCGTCGGTGCGATCATGCTGGCGTTGGATATGTTCAAGAGCAAGAAAAGCGGAGAAGCGGTGCATGACTGAACAGCGAATCAGGGAAAACACCGAAGTGACCCTGCACTTCGCCCTGCACCTGGAAAACGGTGATACCGTCGACAGCACGTTCGACAAGTCGCCGGCGACTTTCAAGGTCGGCGACGGCAACCTGTTGCCAGGCTTCGAAGCGGCCCTGTTCGGCTTCAAGGCCGGCGACCGACGCACCGTCAAGGTGCTGCCGGAAAACGCTTTCGGCCAGCCCAACCCGCAGAACGTGCAGGTCATGCCGGCATCGCAGTTCGAAGGCATGGAGTTGTCAGAAGGGTTGCTGGTGATCTTCAACGACGCCGCCAACACCGAGCTTCCGGGCGTGGTGAAGGCATTCGACGACAACGAAGTGACGGTAGACTTCAACCACCCCCTGGCAGGCAAGACCCTGACCTTCGAGGTGGAAATTCTTTCGGTCACGGCCCTTTAAGGGCACCGAGGCAAGCATGCAAATCAAACTCGCCAATCCCCGCGGCTTCTGCGCGGGTGTGGACCGAGCGATCGAGATCGTCAACCGTGCGCTGGAAGTCTTCGGCGCGCCGATCTACGTCCGTCACGAAGTGGTGCACAACAAGTTCGTGGTCGAAGACCTGCGCAACCGCGGCGCCATCTTCGTCGATGAACTCGACCAGGTGCCCGACGACGTCATCGTCATCTTCAGTGCTCACGGCGTCTCCCAGGCCGTGCGCCAGGAAGCGGCCGGACGCGGGCTCAAGGTGTTCGACGCGACCTGCCCGCTGGTCACCAAGGTGCACATCGAAGTGGCCCGCTACAGCCGCGACGGACGTGAGTGCATTCTCATCGGCCACGCCGGACACCCGGAAGTGGAAGGCACCATGGGACAGTACGACGCCAGCAACGGAGGCGCCATCTACCTGGTCGAAGACGAGGAAGACGTCGCCAACCTGAAGGTGGTCAATCCGGAAAACCTCGCCTTCGTCACCCAGACGACGCTGTCGATGGATGACACCAGCCGGGTCATCGATGCGCTGCGTGCGCGCTTTCCGGCCATCGGCGGACCGCGCAAGGACGACATCTGCTACGCCACGCAAAACCGCCAGGACGCGGTCAAGATCCTGGCCGACGAGTGCGACGTTGTGCTGGTGGTGGGCAGCCCGAACAGCTCCAACTCCAACCGCCTGCGTGAGCTGGCCGAACGCATGTCCACCCCGGCCTATCTGATCGACGGCGCCGAAGACATGCAGCAAGGCTGGTTCGACGGCGTGCAGCGCATCGGCATCACCGCCGGCGCCTCGGCACCCGAAGTGCTGGTGCGCGGCGTCATCGAGCAACTGCATGCCTGGGGCGCGACCGGTGCCGACGAGCTGATCGGCCGGCCGGAGAACATCACGTTCTCGATGCCCAAGGAATTGCGGGTCAAGGCGATTACTTGAGTGACTTGCGGCACTCATCATCGCGGTTGCGTACGTAGCTTTTGTCTAGCCTGAGCCTTCCGGCCCAGCTGAGGATAAGTCGCGTACGCGCCTTGTTGTTGCGATCGCACACGAAGAGCGTTCCGGGGTTTCCGGCGCCGCCCACTCCGGCAACAGCGCCGAACGTGTTGAAACGCACCTCCTTGCGCATCCATAGGTTTCCTTCGATCCTGATCGCGCCGTCCAACACGCGCTCGCGCAGGACAGTGCTCGAGCTGGAAGGCAGCCCGCGACGGTCTGGCACTACCTTCCACCCCCAGCCCCACCCCTTGTCCGACGCGCGGACGACTATAGGGGTATGCCTCACAACCGCTTCGATTCGGGCCATTTTCAGGGTCGCGACCAGCTCGCTGACGATCATCTGACGCCGCTGCTCTTGCAGCATTGCACGAAAGGCCGGCACGACAATCGCCGAGAGTATCCCAACCACGGCCAGGACCGCCACCAGCTCCACCAATGTCACTCCCTTGCTGTTCATGCCAACCCTCCCTGGGTTTCTGTGCAACAGGCGCTGATCCCCCTAGAACAACCGTATATCCTGTGCGCCCAGCGAACCGCGCGAGCGCTGGTTTATAGTCAGTGCTCCTGGGGGAGGCGTCCAATGCGGCATGGTTACAAGGGGTTTACGCTGGTCGAGCTGATGGTGACGATCGCGGTGCTGGCCATCCTGGTGACCGTGGGGATTCCATCGTTCGTTACCTTGATGAACAACACCAAAGCGGACACTGAATCCACGGATTTGTATCGGGCACTCAACTATGCGCGGCTCGAGGCGATCAACAGGGGCATGAATGTGCGGGTCAGACCACAGACAGCGAACACCTGGACCAGCCAGCTGAATATCCAGTCGGTTGCCAATGGCGCCGTGGTCGATACGCTCAGGGTGATCGCCCCCATGGCCACCTCTGCCGTGGTACTTCCCAACGACCTGGCTTTTATCGAATACAGCAGTCTGGGTGCACTGGTGGTGCCGGCCAGCAAGTTTGAGTTTGTCTACACGCGCGGAAGCTTCAGCAGGACTCTGGGCGTCTGTGCGAACGGTCGCATCGTGCCGACTGGGGCTTGTCCATGACTCGGCCTGCGAAACAGAAGGGTGCCAGCCTCATCGAGGTGCTGGTGTCGCTGTTGGTGCTGGGCATCGGACTGCTTGGCGCGGCGGCCCTCCAGCTCAATGCCTTGAAGTTCACTGATAGCTCCACCTTGAGCAGCCAGGCCAGTTTCCTCGCCTATGACATGATGGATCGAATCCGTGCCAACCCCAATGCCAACTACGCGCTGTCCGCTCTGAGTGCCGCGCCGACCAGTGGCGGTGGCTCCACTCGCAATCAGGATCTGGTCGACTTCGCCGCCAACGTCACCGCGCTCGGGGGAGCAGATGCCGCAACCAGCAGCATCGACGTCAAAGGTCGGTTAGTGACGATCACCATCAGATGGTCCGATGCTCGTGCAGCGGGCGCGTCCAATGTTTCCAACGTAGCCGGCACCGATGCCGCCGTTCAGGAGTACAAGCTCGTCAGCCGCGTGGCAATGGACAAGGACATCAAATGAGACGGAGCATGGCCGGTATCGGTCTGATCGAGCTGATGGTGGCAATGACCCTGGGTCTGGTCATCACACTGGGCGTGACGCAGATATTTCTGACGGCGAAGAACACCTACCGCTCGCAAAGCGCGGCAGCCGCTATTCAGGAGGACGCGCGGTTCATACTGAGCAAGATGATTCAGGAAGTCCGTTCCGTGGGGATGTTTGGTTGCCTGGCCACGGTGCAGGACAGCAGTAAGGAGGGGGATTTCGCCGCTGCCTTCGCGACACCTATTACCGTTACCAGATCTTCGAATGGCAATGTGGTCCTGACGCTAGTGTACGCAGATGTCGGCGAGAATGGCCCGTTGCCCACTTGGCAGATTCGTTCGGATTGTAAGTTTAGCGCGACCGCGTACACCGGCGGACAGGCGCCTGCATTGGCGGCAGGGCAACTGACTTTCCCCATCCGCAGGGTGGTTTACTCCTACAGCAGTAACTCGATCAATGTCGGCCCAAAGGCTGATAGCGTTTCTCCTTTGATCAACAATGTCAGCCAGTTCGATGTGACCTTCGGCATGGCCTCCAACGACGCCGACGAGTTTGCTTCCAGCTATGTGGCGACGCCTACCAACTTTGCCCTGATTCGCAGCGTGCGCATTGCTCTGAAGGTCACCGATGGCAATGCGACTGCACTGGCGAGGGAGCAGTCGTTCAGCGTCGTGGCTTCCATTCGGAACCGTCTATTGTGAGGAGGCCTGCGTTGCGTTCGATTTCAATGGGGCGACGCCCTGGCCACCAGCGGGGCATGACGCTGATCATCGCGTTGGTATTTCTTCTGCTGCTGACATTGATCGGCATCTCTTCAATGCAAAACGCAACCCTGCAAGAAAAGATGGCTGGCAGTGTAAAGCTGCGCAACGAGTCCTTTCAAATGGCTGAGGCGGCGTTACGGCTGGGCGAAAATGCGGTTGCGGCGTCGGGTTATACATTGGCGGTCTGCGCTGATGTGACCCGGTGTGCGCCTCCTGTCCTGGCCAATACCGGCCTCCCCGCAGCAGGCAACGATGCCAGTTCCGGGGTGATATGGACCGCTGCAGCCAGTGGTGGTCTGTACGGGGTTCAAAAGTTGGGCACCACCAAAGACCCTGCCATCCTTGCCGCGAGTATTCCCGTGACGGAAAACGGTATCTCATTCACGCTTTACAGAATCACAGGCGTCGGATTGCAGGGCACATCCCGTACAGTGCTGGAGACCCTCTATGCCAAGCAGCAATAAATCGACGCAACGCTTGGCCTGGTGGCGCAGCTGCCTGCTCGGTGCACTGGTGAGCGGCTATGTGGCGATGCCTGCCTATGGTTTTACACCATCGAGTTCGCCCCTGCTCAGCGCAGGCGCCGTTACGCCAAACGTGGTATTGCTGGTGGATAACTCCGGGAGCATGAACAGCCTCATCCGATCGACTGCGTTCAATCAGTCGGACGCCCAGACAGCTGTCTACACCTGTAGTGCAAACAACGACTGCCAATATGTAAACGCGCTGGACATGAGCAGCGAGAACATTTTCTACAGCAGTTTCAACCAAGGCACCTGTACCAACCGGGGCTTGGTCGGCTACAGGATGTTCTACAAGTTCACTACGAACCGTCTGGTCTGCATGAAACTGCCTGATCCTGTCGGCTCGGGCAATACGCGTTATTCGGCCAACTATGTTTCCTTTCTGTATGACCAGGTTCCGGCCAATAATCCAAACAGGGATTACACCGATGGCGTTGTTATTCCCAATGACTACCGAATCAACGTAGCTCGCAAGACGGCGGTCGATCTGGTGGGCGCCAATCGCAATCTTCGCATCGGTCTGGCGACGTTCAATCCGCCTGCCTCCGGCAACCCTGGGCCGGGCGGCAACATCGCTCGAGCCGTCGCGGACATTTCGGCTACATCGGATACGACCAAGGCCAACTACACCGCCCTGGTCAATGCCATCAATGGTTTGGGTGCTGTGGCGAACACCCCACTGGCCGAAACCTACTATGAGGTGACGCGCTACTTTCGTGGCATGGCGCCTTACTACAACTCATCGCCTTCAACCTATACCAGCCCCATTCAGTACCGCTGTCAAAAAAACTACGGCGTGGTGATCACCGACGGTCTGCCGACCTATGATCGTACCTTTCCCAAAGACGATCCCTTGGGCGGCAGCAACTTGCCCAACTGGGATGGGATCAGTGCAAACGACGGCAACAACATCAACGGCGACGGTGAGGGCGATACCCTCTACCTGGATGACATTGCCAAGTTCGCCTATGACATCGACATGCGCTCGGGCGGTACCGATCTGGCCGGTAAAAGTTGGGACTCAAGTGATTTTGTCCAGCAGAACATGTTTACCTACACCGTGGGCTTCACGGCCAACAACGACATGCTTTCGGACGCCGCCGACTACGGCAAAGGCCAGTATTACCAGGCCACCGATGCCGCCGGGCTGACGGCGGCACTGGGCGCCGCGCTCAATGCCATTTCTTCGGTCGCAGGCTCGGGTGGGGCAGGGGTTTCCAGTTCGGCAACGTTGACGACAGGCGCGCAGTATTACGAGACGTTCTATGATCCGACCGATTGGCGCGGCACGATCAAAGCGTTCAACTACAACGCCAATGGTACGGTCAACACCACCAAATACAACTGGAGTACCGACGATTTGATCAAACCCGGTACGACATCGGTCTATCAATCCTGGAATACGACCAGTAACGCCGCCGTCACGCTGGCCTTCGATAACTTCTCCACGGCACAGAAAGCGTCGCTGAATGCCAATCTACCTCGCACCATTACAGGGGCTGACTTGGTAGAGTGGAGCAAGGGGACCAATAAAGCAGGATTGAAAACGCGCACAGTGCTGTTGGGCGATATCATCAACTCGCCGCTCGTCTATGCGTCCCCTACTGCCAATACGGCCTCAGACTCAGTGGATGACAACAGCTATTCAACCTATTTGACCAACAAAGCCAAATCGATGAATCCCAACTTGCTGGTCAATACCAACGATGGGTTCGTCAATGTCATCAGCACCAGCGGTCGCCGGGTCTATGCGTACATGCCTTCAAGTGTACTGCCCAACCTGCACTACGTGGCCGACACCGATTATGTCAATGGCACGTCCCATACCTTTCTGGCCGATGGACAAATCACGGTAGCTGACGCGCCACAGGGCAAGACATGGAGAACCGTTGCTCTGGGCGGAGTCGGCGCCGGTGGCAAGGCGTTCTACGCCTTGCAGTTGTTCGACGACTCGGCAGGCAACACCATCAAGGCACTGTGGGAGATTCGTGCGCCCGATACCGCCGATACCAGCAATACTTTCAATGATCTGGGCTACGCCTATGCCAAACCGGAAGTAGGGAGATTGCAGGACGGTACCTGGGCGGCTTTCATCAGTAACGGATATGGCAGCGCTACGGGACGAGCGGCCCTCTATGTCGTGAACTTGAACACAGGGGCCTTTATCAGCAAACTCACAACACCCATTGTGAAGGCTGGAGAAACCGATAACGGTTTGTCGTCGGTCAAGTTGCGGCTGGACGCACAAGGCTATGTTCAGTATGCCTATGGCGGCGACCTCAAGGGACGGCTCTGGAAGTTCAACTTCACAACATCAACCAAAGGTGTCGATCCAACCACACCCTTGTTCACAGCCGCTGGCGAAGCCACACAACCGATCACCGCCCAACCCGTCATAGGCAACTACACCAACGGGCGCAAGCTGATTTTCTTCGGTACCGGAAAGCTCAACGAGTCGGCCGATAAAACCACCAAGAGCCCGCAAGCCTTTTACGCCATCCTGGACAGTGATGCTTCCACGACGAACTACACCCAATCGCAGTTGCAGCAGCAGACCATTACCAACATCACGGGTCAAACTGTTTACACCAGCCAGAACAGCGTCGACTACACGTCTCGTATGGGCTGGTACATGCCGCTCACCTATCAGGGCATCAATGCCGGTGAGCGGGTGATTTACGCTGCGCGTTTGATCGAGGGTCGTATCTATTTCAGTACCGCCATTCTGGATACTACGGATCCTTGCTCCAGCTCCGGTTCAGGCAAAATCATGGAGGTGGATGCTGCTACCGGTAAAATGCTCACCAACTTTGCAGTCTTTGGAAGTACGACCTCGATCAGTGGCTATACCATCAGTGGCGGATTACCCAATTTCTCCGCCTTCGTAGGCAGCGATAGCAACAGCACCGACTCACCCAGCCAAACCATCACGGTGCAGGATTCCAATGGTAACCTTTTCACCTATACCGAGCCCGGCGCCGTACAGAATCGGCGGATCATGTGGCGACAACGACAGTGAGCATGCCTATGGAAAAGCAGCAGGGTTTCACCTTGATAGAGTTGATGATCGTAGTCGCCATCGTCGGCATCCTCGCCGCCATCGCCTACCCCAGCTACACCGAGTACGTGAAGCGTACCCATCGGGTCGAGATCGGCCAGGTACTGGCCGAAGGTGCACAAAATTTCGAGAGGGGGTTCACTCGGACCGGTAGCTACGCCAACGTCGCAGACGTCGCGGGTAATGCCTGGTACAACATCGTGACGGTAAAGGACGCCACCACGTTCAGCCTGACGGCAGCACCAAGGGCGGGCACCATGATGGTCGGTGACAAGTGCGGCAGTTTCGTCATTAACCAGACCGGCGCGCGGACCAATACCGGCATGGCCGCCGGCACCACTTCCGCCACCTGCTGGGGCCGCTGAGCCTTCTTTGGAATCGTTTGATGTCTGAGCATGTTCTGGTTGTCGGCGGCGGTGTCATTGGCCTGCTGACCGCCTATAACCTGGCCGCCCATGTGGATCGCATCACGTTGATCGATCGCAGCGCGGTGGGCCAGGAGTCGTCCTGGGCGGGTGGCGGTATCGTTTCACCGCTGTATCCGTGGCGCTACAGCCCGGCAGTCACTGCCTTGGCGCATTGGTCACAGGATTTCTATCCACAGCTGGGGCAGCGTCTGGCTGCCGAGACAGGCATCGATCCTGAAGTGCACACGACCGGCTTGTACTGGTTGGACCTGGAGGATGAGGCCGAGGCGTTGGCCTGGGCCGAGCGCAATCGTCGGCCGCTGGCGGCTGTGGATATCCTTTCTACCTATGCCACAGTGCCGGTGCTCGGGGCGGGGTTCGAGCGGGCGATTCACATGGCGGATGTCGCCAACGTGCGCAATCCGCGGCTGGTGAAGGCGTTGAAAGCGGCGCTGAACGCGCTGCCCAACGTGACGGTGCGTGAGCACTGTGAAGTGCAGGCTTTCGTGCTGGATGGCCCGCGTGTGATCGGTGTGCATTCAGCACAAGGCGAGCTGCTGGCCGATGAGGTGGTGCTGACTGCGGGAGCGTGGAGCGGTGAGTTGCTGCAGACCTTGGGTGTCGGCTTGCCGGTGGAGCCGGTCAAGGGCCAGATGATTCTGTACAAGTGCGCTGCCGACTTTCTGCCGAGCATGGTGCTGGCCAAGGGGCGTTATGCGATTCCCCGCCGTGATGGGCACATCTTGATTGGCAGCACGCTGGAGCATGCGGGCTTCGACAAGACCCCAACGCAGGAGGCGCTGGACAGCCTGATGGCCTCGGCGGTCGATCTGCTGCCGGCCCTGGCCGATGCCACGCCGGTGCGGCAGTGGGCCGGGTTGCGTCCGGGGTCGCCGGAGGGGGTGCCGTTCATTGGCCCGCTTCCGCGGCATCCGGGTCTGTGGCTGAACTGCGGGCATTACCGTAACGGGCTGGTGCTGGCGCCGGCTTCGTGTCGTCTGCTGGTGGATTTGATGGTGGGCTGTGACACCGTGATCGATCCAGCGCCTTACGCACCTCAGGACCGAATCGACCTATAACAGCGCCACAAACCCTGTAGCAGCGGCGCGAGCCGCGTCTGGCCCTACCGTGTTCATTCAGGTACACCGCATGCACCGCCGACGCGGCTCGCGCCGCTGCTACAGAGATCGCATGCACCGCCGACGCGTTTGTTCGGGCACACCGCGTACACAGCCGACGCGTTTGTTCAGGCACACCGCGTACAAGCCGACGCGTTCACTCAGGCCCATCACGCAAACCCTGTAGCAGCGGCGCGAGCCGCGTCGGCGGTGAACGCGGTGGCAGGGGATCAATCCAGCCCGAGCTTCTTCAGGCGATAGCGCATCGAACGGAACGACATGTTCAGCCGCTGCGCCGCCGCCGTGCGGTTCCAGCGGGTTTCTTCCAGGGCTTGCAGGATGAGCTTGCGCTCCACGCTTTCCAGGTAATCTTCCAGGTTGTCGATCTGGGCCAGGCTGGGCTCGCCGGTCTCCACGGTGGACGCCGTTTCGCTCAGGCGCAGGTCGCTCGCTTCGATGCGGTCGTCCTCACACAAGGTGTAGGCCCGCTCCAGCATGTTCTCCAGCTCCCGCACATTGCCGGGAAAGCGGTAGCCCTTGAGGGTTTCCAGGGCGGCGGGCGTCAACTGTGCGGCAGGCAGGCCGCTGCCTTGCGCCAGGCGCGCCAGCACGCTGGTGGCCAGCAGCGGAATGTCTTCACGGCGCTCGCGCAGACAAGGCACGCGAAGCTCGATCACGTTGAGGCGGTAGTACAGATCCTGACGAAAACGCTGGGCCGCCACTTCGGCTGCCAGGTCTTTATGGGTCGCGCTGAGAATACGCACATCGACCACGTTTTCGGTCTGCCCGCCCACCGCGCGCACGGCCTTCTCCTGAATGGCGCGCAGCAACTTCACCTGCATGGTCAGCGGCAGGTCGGCCACCTCGTCGAGAAAGAGTGTGCCACCGTGGGCGGCCTGAAACAGTCCCGGCTTGTCTTCGGTGGCGCCGGTGAAGCTGCCCTTGCGATGGCCGAAGAACTCGCTCTCCATCAGTTCGGCAGGGATGGCCCCGCAGTTGACCGGGATGAACGGTCGATCCGCCCGTGGGCCCTGCTCATGGATCAGCCGGGCGACCAGTTCCTTGCCGCTGCCTGACTCGCCGCTGATGTAGACCGGCGCCTGGCTGCGCGCCAGACGGCCGATCTGCTTGCGCAGGCCGAGCATGGGAGGCGACTCGCCGAGCAGGCGCTGGTCGATGCTCGGTTCCTTGCCGGCAGGAGCGGGCGCTGGCATGCGCAGCGCGGCACCGACCAACTCGCGCAGGCGCGGCAGATCGACCGGTTTGGTGAGGAAATCGAAGGCGCCGGCCTTGAGTGCGTTGATCGCCGTATCCAGGCTGCCGAACGCAGTGATCATGGCCACCGGCACGTGGGAGTAGCGCTGCTGGATGAATTGCACCAGCTCAAGACCGGTACCGTCGGGCAGGCGCATGTCGGTCAGGCACAGATCGAACGATTCGCGGCCCAGCCATTCGCGGGCTTCGGCGACATCGCGCGCACTGCGGGTTTCCAGCTTCATGCGGCCAAGGGTGATCTCCAGCAGTTCACGAATGTCCGGCTCGTCGTCCACGATCAGAATTTTTTGCCTGGCGCTCATAGTCATCCCTGTTTGCGCGGGTGGGCGAAGGTGATACGCATGCAGCTCCCGCCTTTTTCACGTGCCCTGTAGTCTAGGTGGGCCTGATTGCTTTCGCACAGCTCGCGGGAAATATACAGGCCCAGCCCGGTGCCGTTGCTTTCGGTGGTGAAGAAAGGCTCGAACATGTGCTGCAACTGATCGGCGGCAAAGCCCGGGCCGTCGTCCAGCACCTCAAGGATCGGTAAACCGTTGGTCGGCTCCACGAACAGATTCAGCCAAACCTGCGCGCGGCCCTGTTGCTGGGCGCTGTAGCGCAGGCCGTTTTCCACCAGGTTGTTCAGCACCTGGGTCAACTGGTTGGCATCCATGCGCGTTTCCAGGGTGCCGTCGCTGACATACATATGCAACTGTTGGCCTGGACGGGCGGTGGTGCGGAATTCGCTGACGAAGTTTTCCAGCCAGGCTTTGAGGTCCAGTGGGTGCGGCGCGCTGGGGCGGCGACGCGACAGCTGCAACACGTTTTCGATGATCAGGTTCATGCGCTTGCAGTGATCCTGAATGATCTGGGTCAGGCGCCGGTCGGCGGCCGGCAGGTCTTCGGACTCCTGCAACAACTGGCCTGCATGGCTGATGGCCCCCAGCGGATTGCGGATCTCGTGGGCGATGCTGGCCGTGAGACGACCCAGGGCAGCCAGCTTGAGCTGTTGTGCCTGCTGCGCGATCTGCGACAGGTCCTCGAGAAACACCAGCGTCTGTTGCTGCTCGCCACCGCGGCGCAGGGCAATGAAGCTGGCCTGGATCGACGCACCGGTAGGCGACAGCTTCAAGCTCTTGACCCGCAAGGCTGGATTGGTCTGCCACTGCAACAGACGCTCGATCAAGTCGGGAGAGTGATCGGCGATCAGTTCGCCATTGAGCGTCATGCGCCCGAACAGGGCCAGGGCGCCCTGGTTGGCCAGTTGCACGCGCAGTTCGGTGTCCAGCACCAGGATGCCAGTTCGCATGCGCTGCAGGATCAGCGAATTCAAGGCCTCCAGGCTGGTGACATCACTGGCGCGTTGTTCGGCCAGGTTCTCGCTGGTGCTCAGCAGTCGGCTCAGCCCCTGAACCACGAACCACACGGCGAAGCACAGCACACCCAAGGTACTCGCCTGCAGGTAGTCATTGGCGGCGGCCGGGCGGGAGATGCTCAGATAGAACGTCAGGTAGATGATGCCGATGGTGGCGAGTGCGGCGATCAACAGGCCGAGGCGACCGCGCAGCAACAGGTTGCCCATGGCCACGGAGGCGATCATCAGGTTGCCGATGCCGCTGGGCGTGCCGCCACCGGCGTAGAACAGGCCGGCGAGCATGATCACGTCGGCGGTGGCCAGGCTGAATACCGGCAGCACCCGGCGCGGGTTGCCCATCAGCACCACGACCAGGATGTTGAGAATGAGGTAGAGCCAGCTGCCGGCGCGGAACAGTTCGCCATCGGCGACTTCCAGCAGGCGGTTGTCCATGTTGCTGGAAATCAGCAGGACCAGGGACAGACCAATGGTCAAGCGGTAGAGGTGGTACAGGCGCAGCATCCGCTGCGCCTGGGCGCCGCCGAGAAACTGCGCTTCAGCGGGCACCGTTGCCGGGCCCTTGCTCCAGATGAGGCTGGCTGCAATACCAATGGCTGTCACGACGCAACGCGCTGTCCTCTGGCAGGTGCACGCCGCATTGGGCGCAGCGAACCATGGTCAGCGAGGCCGGCTTGTGCTCTTCGCGAGGCGCGCGGGCGGGAGTCTTGAATCTGCGCCAGAGCCAGATGGCGGCGAAGACGATGGCGATCCAGAAAATCAGGCGAATCATGGGAAGGTCAGCTTTGCCAGGGAAGATGGCGCAGTGTAGGAGCGAGCCCGACGCGGAGCAAGCGGCGGGCGAGGGTAGGCCTTGGCAAGCCCGGGTGTGAGCAGTCATTGGCTGGGAAAAACACCTGTGGGAGCGGGTCTCTGCCCGCGAAAGGGGCCCTGCGGTGTATCAGGCAGACCGCAGTGAGCCCTTCGCGGGCAGAGACCCGCTCCCACAGGCATATATCTGCTACACAGGCATACATCTGCTCCACAGGCATACACATACAAATGCCCTCTGCCAGAAGGACAGTGCCTGCGGTTATTCCAATAAAAAAGGGGCCGGAGCCCCTTTTTTCAGTACGACCGCGCTTCAGTCGAACAGACCAAAGGTCGCGTAGCTGAACCACGAGCGGCTCTTGCCTTCTTCGGCGTTCGGCTGCTGCTGGTCGGCGGTGCCGCCGTCCTCAGGGGGCAGCAGTTCCTTCGGAATGGCGTCGCGCGCTTCCTGGTACTGGCGTTGCACATCTTGGTTGGCGCGGGTTTCGCCCGGTGGCAGCGGGTCGGTGTTGGAACCGATCCAGCCCAGGGTGGCCTTGGAGATCCACGAGCGGTTGTCCGCTTCGTCCTGCTGAGGCACGAACTTGCCGTCTTCCAGGCTCGGGTGGTCCGGATAGTTGGCCTTCAACGTTTCCAGGGTGGTGGCCGCCAGATCGTCCAGGTGCAGACGCATGTAGGCTTCGGTCATCACCGCCAGGCCGTCGCCGACGGACGGCGTTTCCTGGAAGTTTTCCACCACGTAGCGGCCACGGTTGGCGGCTGCGACGTAGGCCTGACGGGTCAGGTAGTAGTCGGCCACGTGGATTTCGTAGGAGGCCAGCAGGTTGCGCAGGTAGATCATGCGCTGCTTGGCATCGGGCGCGTAGCGGCTGTTGGGGTAGCGGCTGGTGAGCTGGGCGAACTCGTTGTAGGAGTCACGGGCAGCGCCAGGGTCACGCTTGGTCATGTCCAGCGGCAGGAAACGCGCCACCAGGCCACGGTCCTGGTCGAACGAGGTCAGGCCCTTGAGGTAATAGGCGTAGTCGACGTTCGGGTGCTGCGGATGCAGGCGGATGAAACGCTCGGCAGCCGACTTTGCCGCTTCGGGCTCGGAGTTCTTGTAGTTGGCGTAGATCAGCTCGAGCTGCGCCTGGTCGGCATAGCGGCCGAACGGATAACGCGACTCCAGCGCCTTGAGCTTGGCCGTGGCACTGGTGTAGCTGTTGTTGTCCAGGTCGGCCTGCGCCTGCTGGTACAGCTCGACTTCGCTGAGGTTTTCATCGACCACTTCTTTGGTCGAAGAACAGGCCGCGGTGAGTCCGAGGATGGCGATCAGCAGCAGGTGTTTCACTTGCATGGCGGCTAGCGTCCCTATAAACGGCCGCTGTCTCGGGCGTGGCCGTCCTGTTATGATGAGCACCCCGTGGAACCCCCGGGGCAAAAGACGCCGTATTTAACCACAAGCGTGCAGCCGAAACCAAAGGCTGTGCCGCCGCCTAGTCCGAGCATGTCCGAGATCATACAACTTCGCGCAGAGGTACCGTCCGATTTGGGCGGACAACGCCTCGACCAAGTCGCCGCCCAACTATTCGCAGAGCACTCGCGCTCGCGCCTTTCCGCCTGGATAAAAGAGGGCCGCCTGACCGTGGACGGGGACGTTCTGCGTCCGCGCGATACCGTGCATGGCGGTGCCCTGCTCGAGCTCAATGCCGAGCAGGAAGCCCAGGGTGAATGGGTGGCTCAGGACATCGACCTGGACATCGTCTACGAAGACGACCAGATCCTTGTCATCAACAAGCCGGCGGGCCTGGTGGTCCACCCGGCCGCGGGTCACGCCGACGGCACCCTGCTCAATGCCCTGCTGCACCATGTGCCGGACATCATCAACGTACCGCGCGCCGGCATCGTTCACCGTCTGGACAAGGACACCACCGGTCTGATGGTGGTGGCCAAGACCATTCAGGCGCAGACCCAGTTGGTGTCCCAGCTGCAGAGCCGTTCGGTGAGCCGCATCTATGAGTGCATCGTCATCGGCGTGGTCACCGCCGGTGGCAAGATCAACGCGCCGATCGGTCGGCACGGTCAGCAGCGCCAGCGCATGGCCGTGATGGAAGGCGGCAAGCAGGCCGTCAGCCATTACCGCGTGCTCGAACGCTTCCGCTCCCACACTCACGTGCGGGTCAAGCTGGAAACCGGCCGGACCCATCAGATTCGCGTGCACATGTCGCACATCAACTTTCCCCTGGTGGGTGACCAGGCCTACGGCGGCCGCTTCCGTATTCCGCCCGCGGCCAGCGCGACCATGGTCGATGCACTGAAAACCTTTCCGCGCCAGGCCCTGCACGCCCGTTTCCTGGAGCTCGACCATCCGACGACCGGTGAGCGCATGGGCTGGGAATCGCCATTGCCCGACGACTTCGTCTGGCTGCTGTCGCTGCTCAAGCAGGATCGCGAGGCCTTCATCGGGTGACCACTTTCGCGCAGGGCCTGTTGCTTCCCGACTGGCCAGCCCCGGCTTCGGTCAGGGCCTGCGTGACCACCCGCGAAGGCGGCGTCAGCCCGGCGCCGTATGACAGCCTGAACCTGGGCGCACACGTGGGCGACGATCCTCATTGCGTGGTGCAGAACCGCCTGCGTCTGACCGCTCACTTCGGCATCCTGCCCGCCTGGCTGAACCAGGTGCACGGGGTGCGGGTGGTCGAAGCCGACCCCAGCCGCGTGCTGGAAGCCGACGGGAGCTGGACCGCTACGCCGGGGATCGCCTGCACATCGATGACCGCCGACTGCTTGCCTGCGCTGTTCTGCAATCGCGCCGGGACCCAGGTCGCCGCCGCTCATGCCGGTTGGCGCGGGCTGGCGGCCGGCGTTCTGGAAGCGACAGTGCAGACGTTCCGCGATCCGCCCGAGCAGGTCATGGCCTGGCTCGGTCCGGCCATCGGTCCACGGCGCTTCGAAGTCGGCGGCGAGGTGCGTGAGGCCTTCATGTCGATCCATCCGCATGCTGGCGATGCATTCGCGCCGGGTGCCGTGCCTGGCAAGTTTTTGGCCGACATCTATGCCTTGGCGCGGATTCGCCTGGCGGCGGTCGGAGTGACGGCGGTGTATGGCGGGGGATTGTGCACCGTGGAAGACGAGCGCTTCTTTTCCTATCGCCGCGCGCAGGTCACCGGGCGCTTCGCTTCACTGGTGTGGCTGGAACCCTAGCGTCGCAGCTGATGGCCCCTCAGCGAGCCCAGTGTGGGAGCGGGCTTGCGCGATAGGCGGCGAAGGGGCCAGCACTGACACAACCTACCCAGACCTACAACTCCCATCCTTGAATCTTCCCCATTACCCCCCATCTAACTGTCATCCCCGGCAGGTTTTCTTCATCAGGTGTGTCCATCGCTCCGGCCTGCCCCTTTCAGGAAGGTGACTCATGCGTATTGACCGTTTGACCAGCAAGCTTCAACTCGCGTTATCCGACGCACAATCCCTGGCCGTTGGCATGGACCATCCTGCCATCGAGCCCGCGCACCTGATGCAGGCGCAACTTGACCAGCAGGGCGGCTCGATTCGTCCGTTGCTGATGCAGGTCGGTTTCGACGTCAACAGCCTGCGCAAGGCGTTGAGCAAAGAGCTCGACCAATTGCCGAAAATCCAGAACCCGACCGGCGACGTCAACATGTCCCAGGATCTGGCACGCCTGCTCAATCAGGCCGACCGGCTGGCGCAGCAGAAGGGTGATCAATTCATCTCCAGCGAGCTGGTCTTGCTGGCCGCCATGGACGACAACAGCAAGCTCGGCAAACTGCTGTTGGGGCAGGGCGTCAGCAAGAAGGCTCTGGAAAATGCCATCAGCAACCTGCGTGGCGGCGAGGCGGTCAACGACCCCAACGCCGAGGAGTCGCGCAAGGCGCTGGAGAAATACACCGTCGACCTGACCAAGCGCGCCGAGGAGGGCAAGCTCGACCCAGTGATCGGCCGTGACGACGAGATCCGTCGGACCATCCAGGTGCTGCAGCGTCGCACCAAGAACAACCCGGTGCTGATCGGCGAACCCGGCGTGGGCAAGACCGCCATCGCCGAGGGCCTGGCCCAGCGCATCATCAATGGCGAAGTGCCCGATGGCCTGCGTGGCAAACGCCTGCTCAGCCTGGACATGGGCGCGCTGATTGCTGGCGCCAAGTTCCGCGGTGAATTCGAGGAACGCCTGAAGTCGCTGCTCAATGAACTGTCCAAGCAGGAAGGGCAGATCATTCTGTTCATTGACGAACTGCACACCATGGTCGGCGCCGGCAAAGGCGAGGGCTCCATGGACGCTGGCAACATGCTCAAGCCGGCGCTGGCCCGAGGCGAACTGCACTGCGTAGGCGCCACCACGCTCAACGAGTACCGCCAGTACATCGAGAAAGACGCAGCGCTGGAGCGGCGCTTCCAGAAGGTGCTCGTCGATGAGCCAAGCGAGGAAGACACCATCGCCATCCTGCGTGGCCTCAAGGAGCGCTATGAGGTTCACCACAAGGTGGCGATCACCGATGGCGCGATCATTGCGGCCGCCAAGCTGAGCCATCGCTACATCACCGATCGCCAGCTGCCCGACAAGGCCATCGACTTGATCGACGAAGCGGCCAGCCGTATCCGCATGGAAATCGACTCCAAGCCCGAGGTCCTGGACCGCTTGGAGCGTCGCCTGATCCAGCTCAAGGTCGAGTCTCAAGCCCTGAAGAAGGAAGACGACGAAGCCGCGATCAAGCGTCTGGAAAAACTGACCGAAGAAATTGCCCGGCTGGAACGCGAATACGCCGACCTGGAAGAGATCTGGACGTCGGAAAAAGCCGAAGTGCAGGGCTCCGCGCAGATTCAGCAGAAGATCGAGCAGTCCCGTCAGGAGCTGGAAACCGCGCGTCGGCGTGGCGACCTGAGCCGCATGGCCGAACTGCAGTACGGGGTGATCCCCGATCTGGAGCGCAGCCTGCAGATGGTCGACCAACATGGCAAAAGCGACAACCAGTTGCTGCGCAGCAAGGTCACCGAAGAAGAAATCGCCGAAGTAGTATCGAAGTGGACCGGGATTCCGGTGTCGAAAATGCTCGAAGGCGAGCGCGACAAGCTGCTGAAGATGGAAAGCCTGTTGCATCAACGCGTGATCGGCCAGGAAGAGGCCGTGGTGGCCGTGTCGAATGCGGTACGCCGTTCGCGTGCCGGCCTGTCCGACCCGAACCGTCCGAGCGGCTCGTTCATGTTCCTCGGCCCCACCGGCGTGGGCAAGACCGAGCTGTGCAAGGCGCTGGCCGAGTTCCTCTTCGATACCGAGGAGGCAATGGTGCGCATCGACATGTCGGAGTTCATGGAGAAGCATTCGGTGGCCCGCCTGATCGGCGCGCCGCCCGGGTACGTGGGTTATGAAGAAGGCGGCTATCTGACCGAAGCGGTTCGTCGCAAGCCGTACTCGGTGTTGCTCTTGGACGAAGTGGAGAAAGCGCACCCGGACGTGTTCAACATTCTCCTGCAGGTGCTCGAGGATGGACGTTTGACCGACAGTCATGGCCGCACCGTCGACTTCCGCAATACGGTGATCGTGATGACCTCGAACCTGGGGTCGGCGCGCATCCAGGAGCTGGTCGGCGACCGCGAGGCGCAACGCGCAGCGGTCATGGATGCAGTGACCAGCCATTTCCGTCCGGAGTTCGTCAACCGGATCGACGAGGTGGTGATCTTCGAACCGCTGGCGCGCGATCAGATTGCCGGGATCACGCAGATCCAATTGGCCCGCTTGCGCAGCCGTCTGGCCGAGCGCGATTTGAGCCTGGAGCTGAGCGACGAGGCGCTGGATAAGCTGATCGCGGTAGGCTACGACCCGGTGTACGGCGCGCGTCCGCTGAAGCGCGCGATCCAGCGCTGGATCGAGAACCCGCTGGCGCAGTTGATCCTCTCGGGCAAATTCCTGCCGGGGACCTCAGTGCAGGCGTCGGTAGTGGATGATGAGATTGTGTTTGCTTGATTGATGAGGGTCAGTGAGGCCCTCTTCGCGGGCAGAGGGCTCGCCGCCCGCCCCGCTCCCACAGGAACGTTGCATACCTGTGGGAGCGGGCTCTGCCCGCGAAGAGGCCCGACATGACACACCTCTTTGATTTCCCGTTGCATTTTCGTTTCAAGGCTTGTAAAGTGCGCCCCGCTGTCGGTCATCCCGCAGAACCAAACGCTTCACCCGGTTCTGAAAAAAAGTTGCAAATCAGTGTCTTGAAAGCAATTTAAAGGGTTGACAGGGGTTTTGAAGATTGTAGAATAGCGCGCCTCAGAGACATGAACGCAGCGATGCGAACAGGTCGAAGAGTTCAAGGCGGTAGTGATACAGGCTTGAAGCTGTAGCAGATGTAGATGTACTGAAATTGCTGTAGATGTTCTGAAATTGATAGTTCCGTGATAGCTCAGTCGGTAGAGCAAATGACTGTTAATCATTGGGTCCCAGGTTCGAGTCCTGGTCACGGAGCCAAATTTCATATCGGGGTATAGCGCAGTCCGGTAGCGCGCCTGCTTTGGGAGCAGGATGTCAGGAGTTCGAATCCCCTTACCCCGACCATATTTGGGTCGTTAGCTCAGTTGGTAGAGCAGTTGGCTTTTAACCAATTGGTCGTAGGTTCGAATCCCACACGACCCACCATTTTTGATTCCGGTTCGCCGGGTCGAATCTTAAAAGCCCCACCGATTAACACCGGTGGGCAGCAGAAAAGGCGCCTTCCGGGGTGCCTTTTTTGTACCGGGGTATAGCGCAGTCCGGTAGCGCGCCTGCTTTGGGAGCAGGATGTCAGGAGTTCGAATCCCCTTACCCCGACCATATTCGAAGAAAGGCGCCTGTCATAGGCGCCTTTTTTTTGTTCCCAATTCAATGCGCCACCCCCTGTAGCAGCGGCGCAAGCCGCGTCCGGCCCCACCGCGTCGCCGGTGACGCAGCTCGCACGCCCCTGTAGCAGCGGTGCAAGCCGCGTCCGGCATCACCGCGTCACGTCACAAGTAACGCGGCCGATCCTCCATCAATGCAACTTCAATCGCGGCTCAGTGCCACGTCCGATACGGCTGCCCAGCATCAACATGCCGGTACGGAACAGGCCATACAGCGCCGCCTGGTGCATCCGGTACAGCGACACGTAGAACATGCGTGCCAGCCAACCTTCCAGCATCACGCTGCCGGTCAGGTTACCCATCAGATTGCCCACCGCCGAAAAGTGCGAGAGCGAAATCAGCGAGCCGTAGTCCTTGTAGGTGTACTCCGGCAGGGCCTTGCCCTCGATACGCAGCTTCAGAGACTTGGCCAGCAACGAAGCCTGCTGGTGGGCGGCCTGAGCGCGCGGCGGTACGTTGCGATCGGTACCCGGCTGAGGGCACGCCGCGCAGTCGCCGAACGCGAAGATGTCGTCGTCGTGAGTGGTCTGCAAGGTCGGGCGCACCACCAGCTGATTGATGCGGTTGGTCTCCAGGCCATCGATGTCCTTGAGGAAACCCGGCGCCCGAATGCCCGCCGCCCACACCTTCAGGCTGGCAGGAATGACCTGTCCACTGCTGGTCAGCAGGCTTTCGGCAGTCACTTCGCTCACGGCGGCATTGGTCAGCACCGTCACGCCCAGTTTTTCCAGAGTCTGGTGCACTGGTTGGCCGATACGCTCCGGCAGCGCCGGCAACACCCGTGGACCGGCTTCGATCAAGGTGATGCGCATGTTCTCGGGCGCGATGCGGCCCAGACCATAGGCCGCCAGTTCCTTGGCCGCATTGTGCAACTCGGCCGCCAGCTCGACCCCTGTGGCACCGGCACCGACGATGGCCACGCTGATCTGCGCGCGGCTTTCATCGTGTCCGGCGTGCGCACGCAGGTAGTGGTTGAGCAACTGCTGATGGAAGCGCTCGGCCTGCTTGCGCGTGTCCAGAAACAGACAATGCTCGGCTGCACCCTGGGTACCGAAGTCATTGGTAGTGCTGCCCACGGCGATCACCAACGTGTCGTAGCCAATGCTGCGCGCCGGCACCAGCTCCAGACCGGTTTCCGGATCCAGGGTAGCGCTCAGCTGGATCTGCTTGGCCGCCCGGTCCAGGCCACTCATGCGACCCAGCTGGAACTCGAAATGGTTCCACTTGGCCTGGGCAACGTAGTTGAGCTCGTCTTCTGACGAATTCAGCGAACCGGCTGCCACTTCATGCAGCAGCGGTTTCCAGATATGGGTCAGGTTGGCGTCCACCAGCGTGATGCTGGCCGTGCCGCGCTTGCCCAAGGTCTTGCCCAGGCTGGTGGCCAGTTCCAGGCCGCCGGCGCCGCCGCCGACGATAACGATGCGATGTGTCATGGAAAGCTCTCATAAGGTTAAGGAATTCGTTGGGTCTGCGAGGGGGGCGAGCGCAAGGCAGCTCATAGCTCCACACCTTCAGGCAGACGGTTCCGCGGGCCCTGCGACGGCGGTTATCGAGGCAAGGAGCGGACGCTCGACTTGCTGCCGACAAGCACACAGACAATCGCCGACCCATAGGGCGCGGTTCACGTGGCAGGGCTTGGAACCATGAACAGGTAGACGTTTCAGACGCTGGCAAGGCTACAGGGTTCCTGACAGTCGGTACGGACGATGACGCTTTGTATCATCGCCGCTGCGGATACGCCATGGCTGATAAATGGCGGTTGTCACAAACTGATGCCGACATCGAAAACGATGCTGCGGCCCAGGTTGTTGCGCAGAAAATCCGGCGCATCCGGATGGGCGAACAAGACCCGCGCGAAGGTCGGTCCGACCAGCGACAGCGAGCGCCAGCCCTGGCGGAGAAATTCGGTAGGCGGCGGAAAATGGCTGTTAAGGTCCAGGGTTTCGCGCTTGAGGCTGGCAAAGGCAATGATGTCCAGCTCGCCCAGGTCCAGGCCGCGTTCGCGATAGTTGTGGGCTTTCTTGCGCAGGGTCGGGGCGAGCCGTTGCAGCAGCTCTGGCGCACGAATGCGCTTGGGCCGAGCTTCGCGGCGCACCAGTTGGCTGAGGGAGAAGGCGCTGCGGCGGCGTTGCAGCTCTTCACGCCATTCATCATTGAGTCGGCGACCTTCATCGAGTACGAAAAACACTTCGAAACTGGCGTCGCGAAACAGCACGTCCGGCGGCTCCTGGCCGGCAGGGGTGAACTCGTCGTCGCGGTAGGTGATGTTCAGACCCTGCAAAAGGCGCTCGCACACCCAACGCTCGCGCTCCCATTTGCGCGCATTGGACAGAAAGGCGTTGGCTTGCTCGGCCTGGCTGGTGAGCAAACGCAGGTAGTCGGAGTCATCCATGGCCCTAGCTTAGCCCGCCTGTGCGACGAAAAGAATAATGGCCAACGCTTCAAAATCGCCGGGCAATGGGTAAGGATGGGATTTTCCCAGGAGCTGCACCATGCCCAGCATCAAGATCACCTCCGGCGGCTATGAATTCTTGGCCGAAACCCACCCCGACGCACCGCAGACGGTGGAGGCGTTTCTCAAGCTGCTGCCCTATCGGCAGAAAATCATCCACGTACGCTGGAGCGGTGAGGCGTGCTGGGTGCCGTTGGGTGAATTTCAGTTGCTGCGAGGCGATGCGCCGGTAGGCTTCGAGAACCACACCAGTCACCCGTCGGTAGGGGACGTGCTGTTTTATCCGGGGCCGTACAGCGAAACGGAAATCCTGCTGGCCTACGGCTCGTGCTGTTTCGCCAGCAAGATGGGGCAGTTGGCCGGCAACCATTTCCTGACCATCGTGCAGGGCAAGGAAAACCTTCGAGCCCTGGGCGTGAAGACGTTGTGGGAAGGGGCACAGGAGGTGCTGTTCGAATTGGCGTGATCCGTTCGCGACGCGGTTTGGTCGAAGCCGCGCGGTGCGACCGGACGCGGCTTGCGCCGCTGCTACAGAAAAGCGCCAATCCCCTGTAGCAGCGGCGCAAGCCGCGTCAACGGTACACGCGGTTTTCCAGAATGTAATGAAGGGAGGCAGGCAACATCGGCCCATGCCCCAGCCCGGGAAACACGTGGTAATCAACGCGCAAACCGGGCACGCCGCTAACACCCTTCAACAACCGCTCCATGGCCACCCCCGGCGCCTGCGTCGAGCGCGCCGGCCCACCCGGTCCGGCTGCCTCGGCGTCACCCCGCATCAACGTCAACCCCACCTTGTTCTGGCCCACTTGGTCCGCCAAGCCGTCCAACGGCTCGAGCACCGCACCGTTTTCCCACCACAGCGAAGGACTGGCCGCAGCGTAATGCTGAAACGCCCCAGGCCGGGTCAGCAGGGCATGCAGCACCAGCAATCCGCCATAGGAATGCCCCCACAATGTTTGCCGTTTCACATCCACCGGTACGGCGTGCTCCACCAGCGGTTTGATTCGCTGATCCAGCAGATCGAGAAACTGATCGGCGCCGCCGCTGGGCAACCCGGAGGGCGCATCGATCTGCGTGTCGCCGGTCACTTGAGGCGTGTAATCGAAGGTTCGCGCCGGTCGGTCGATACGCAGCGGCGTGGTCGAGCCGATGGCCACGATCAGCGGTGCGTCCGCGCCTTCGTTCAAGCGCCGTAGCAGTGTCTGGTCCAATGAACCCACGGCAGCATTGCCATCGAGCAGGTACACCACCGGGTAGCCAGCGGCCGGGGCGGGCTGGTCCGGGCGGCCGATGTACAGCCGGTAATGCCGCTGCCCGTCCGCCGAGTCCAGGGGTCGGGTGGTGAACCCATAGCCAGTGTCGGGCCGTTCCAGCACCGGGGCCACCATGGGCTGCTGCGGGTCCGGACGTGCTTGCGCGGCGCCGTGTGAAATCAGGGCGGCCATTGCCAGCCCGCTGATGATCGTATGCTTCATCAGAACGACGCCGTCAGGCTGGTGTAGAGCGTGCGGCCCGACTCGTTGTAGGTGGCCGCGCCCGCGCCTTCGATGTTGTTCACACCCTGGGCATTGCCCTCGCGATACAGGCGCTTGTCGAGCAGGTTGTCGATGCCCGCCGTCAGGCTCAGGTGCCGAGTCAGCGCATAGGTGCCGCTGACGCCGACCAGCGCGTAGGGCGACAGCTGATTGTTGGATGTGCCGGTCACTCGTGCACCGTGGTAGTCGTATTTCTTGGGCTTCTGCTTGCCGTACCAGGCCACATTGGCCTGCAGTGACAGCGCTTCGCTGGCCTGCCAGTCGAGCATCGAATTCAGGGTGTACTTGGGCGTCACCGAAAGCACATCGCCGGTTTCCTTGTTCACCGAACGCAGCATGTAGGTGAAGTTGTTGGTCCAGTTCAGATCATCCGTCAGGGGCAAGGTCAGGTTGCCTTCCAATCCCTCGACCAGGGCCTTGGGCACGTTTTCCCACTGGAAGATGCTGGCGTTGGCAGTCGTCCCGCTGCCACCGATGGCGGTGCCGACCGGGGTCAGGCCCGATTCGATCTTGTTGCGGTAATCGTTGCGAAAGTAGGTCAGGCCGGCCACCACGCCGTCTTTGCGATATTCCACGCCCAGCTCCTTGTTGACGCTGGTTTCGGCTTCCAGGTCGGCATTGCCCTGCAGGTAGCAACTGGTGGTCTGGCCGTAGCAACCCTGACCGTTGCTATACAGCAGGTAGTTGGGGTTCAGTTGGTAGAGGTTCGGCGCTTTGTAGGCACGGGCGATGCCGGCCTTCACGGTCACAGTGTCAGTCAGCACCTGGGACAGGTTGAGCGACGGACTCCAGTTGTCGCCCACGATGTCGTGATGGTCCAGGCGCAAGCCGGGGGTCAGCTTGGTGCCGGGGAACAGCTCGATGTTGTCCTCGACGAACAGCGAAGCGATGCGTGCCTCCGAACTACCGCTGCGGTTGCTGCTGGCCAGGCCCGGTATGGCGCCACCGGCCGTGGTGGTCTGCACGTTGGAATTGGGGTCGCCAAGGCTCTGCTCGACCCACTCCGTGCCCAAGGTCAGCATCTGATCGACGCCCCAATGCAGCGGCAGGCTGACCTCGCCGTGGGCAGTCAGGTCGCGCACCACGTTGGTGGTGAAATCAGTGCTGGAAAAGATGCCCTCGGTGCCACCTGCCAGGCCTTCCTTCACGCGTCGATTGCGGGTCTTTTCATACTGCAGATAGGCCAGCGAGGTGCCGAAATCCCAGTCGCCGCGGTGGGTCAGGGCGTAGTTCTCGCGGTAGAGAATGTTGGTTTCATGGCCCACCAGGCTGCGTACCGTGGCGTTGCTGTTGGTGTTCTGGGTATCGCCGGTGTAGATGTTGCCCTGGCGGCTGTAGCCCGCTTCCAGATCCACGGTCTGCTCGGGGCTGAGCTTCCAGCTCAGCAGCCCGTTGATGTCCTTGTTGCGCACGCCTTCGCGCCCGGCCGGCAGGGTGCCGATCTGGTTGCCGGTGCGCCGCGACTCATGGCCGCTGTTGATGTCCTGATCGTCGGCATCGCTCTTGGCGACATTGCCGAACACGCGGTAGCTCAGCGCATCGGTCAATGGCCCGTTCAGGCCGAAATTGACCCGCTTGGTGGTGCCTTCCGCGCTGTGTTGCGAAAAGGATTGGTAGACCGTCGCCGAACCGTGGGTCTGGGTACCCGGCTGCTTGGTGATGATGTTCACCACGCCGCCCGCCGCGCCATTGCCGTAACGGGCCGCGGCCGGACCCCGAATGACTTCGATACGCTCCACCTGATCCGCCGGCACCCAGTTGGTGTCACCGCGGCTGTCGCGCTCGCCGCGCCAGCCATAACGCACCGAATTGCGGCTGTTCACCGGTCTGCCGTCGACCAGGATCAAGGTGTTTTCCGGCCCCATGCCGCGAATATCGATCTGCCGGTTGTTGCCGCGCTGGCCGCTGCTGGAGTTGCCGGTCAGGTTGACCCCCGGCATGGTGCGGATGATCTGCGACAGGTCGTTGGCCGGCGGACGCTTGCGAATGTCTTGCGCCGTGATGATCGACACACCGGGCGCCTGCTTGATCTCTTCTTCGGCCGTGGCCACCACCGAAGACGCTTCCAGCTCCACGAGTTCGGCTGTCGTGTTGTCGGCCGACGCGGTTGCGGGGAGCAGATGGCAAGCGCCCAGAAGCACGGCGAAATAGGGCAGGGGCGGCAGGCGCAGGCGCATCGTTGGATCTCCATGAACTGGCCAGGGTGGCCGGAAGATCGAAGATGATAATAATTGCTAAATGATAGTAAAGCGCATTAACTTTCTAAACACTTGGCGTCTGGCTCGGCGAGTCATGGGCCAACAGACGCAGGTTCATGCGCAGACCGTGATCCCCGCGGCTGGCCCACAGCTGGCCGCCCTGCAACTCGACGGCGCGGCGAGCGATGCTCAAGCCCAGGCCGAAGCCCTTGCCCGGCGTGCCATCCAGGCGCAAAAACGGTTCGAAGATCCGCTCCAGGTCGGCGACGTCGACGCCGGGCCCTTGGTCCTCTACGCACAAATGCCAGAAGAGGCCATCACGGTGGCCATGAAGTGTCACCCAGCCTTGCGCTGGCGAGTGCCGGACCGCATTGCGCAGCAGGTTCTCCAGTGCCTGAGCGAGGCTGTTCAGGTGGGCCTGCACCACGCAGTCGTCCGGCACCTCGCAGCGCAAGCGATGGGCCGGCCAGTGGCTCTCGAACTGTACGTCTTGCACCAGCGCCTCCCATACCGAACGTACCCGCACCTCTTCTCGGGGCAGGTCGGGCCGTTCGGTATCGAGCCAGGCCAGGTCCAGCGCATCCTCGACCAGTCGCTGCATCTCGTCGACTTCGCGCGACACGCGCGCCTGCAATTGCCCGTCTGGCAGGCCACTGTCGCTGGCCACGCGCAGACGGGTCAGCGGGGTACGCATCTCGTGGGACAACGTGCGCAACAATTGACGTTGCTGTTGCAGGCTCTGCCGCACACGCTGGGCCATGTGCTCGTAAGCCTGGGCCAGTTCGCCCAGTTCGTCGCGCCGTTGCGCGACCGCACTGCTGGCGACCGGCTCGAGGTCGTCGGCACGCAGCGCGTTGGCGCGTTCGCGCAGTTCATTGAGCGGCACCACCAGATGCCGATAAAGCAACAGCCCCAACAGCAGCGCCAGCGCAGCCGGCATCAGGCCGTGAGTGACGATGTGGGTCCAGGGCGTGAGCCCCTCCGGTAGCAGCCGTTCCGGCAGTTGCAGTACCAAGCGACCTTGTTCGGGATGCCGAGGAAAGGCGATGCTGACATACGGCAGTTCGTCGTCCAGGCGTCGGCTCATGGGCCAGTCGAGCTTGCGCATGAAGGTCAGGTGGCTGGATTCATCGTGGCTCAAGGCGCTGGTGCCCAGGCTTTGCAGTTGCGGACCGATCACCGCTGCCCAGGTTCGCTGATCGGCCATGAACCGTTCGCGCCATCGCTCCACCCCATCTGCGCCTTCGTTCAGCCAGCGCTGTTCGGCCTGCTCGGCATGGGCCGCCAGACCCTGTCGGGTGGCAGGGTCTAGAAAATAACTGCGCCGCTCCACGTGCAGGCCCCAGAACCACACCAGCCACACCAGCAGCAGACAGAAACCCGTCTGCAGCAAAGCCAGCTTCCACAGCAGCGAATGACGCCGACGCATCACCCTGCGACCACCAGTACGTAACCCTGGCCGCGTACTGCCTGGATCTGCACATGGTCGGCACCGATCTGGCCCAGCTTGCGCCGTATGTTGCACACATGCACATCCAGGCCGCGGTCCAGCCGTGTGTAGCTGCGGTGCAGCACCTGTTGATAGAGGAACGCCTTGCTCAAGGCCTCACCAGCGTGGTCGAGCAGGGTGCACAGCAGCCGGTACTCGGAGCTGGTGAATCCAGCCGGGCGTTGGTGGTAGTGGATGTCCTGAGCATGGCCGTCACGGATCAACCCGGCCATATCGGTTTCAGCGCGGGTCGGCGTGGCGCGGCGGTCCAGGGCCACTCGGCGCAGCAGCGCGTCGATACGCGCATCAAGCTCGGCGAGGCTGAAAGGCTTGGGCAGGTAATCGTCTGCGCCCTGGGTAAAACCGCTGATGCGATCCTGCTCGGCGCCCAGGGCCGACATCAGCATGACCGGCGTACCGTGGGCCTGGCGCAATTGGCTCAAGACCTTCAGCCCGTCGAGGCCGGGCAACATGATGTCCAGCAGAATCAGGTCGAACGGTTCACGCTGCGCCAGCAGCAAGGCTGCGTCACCGCGTTCGCACACCTGCACCACCAGACCGCGACGTTGCAGGTGCAGGCACAGCTGTTCGCGAAGCTCGGCGTCGTCTTCGACCAGCAGTACGCAAGGGGGTTTTTGATAGTCATTCACAATTGCGCAATTGTTGCATCCCGAAGACTGCATCACAATCGCGCAATGCAACGCTGCTTCAATGACCGCGCGGTGGCAGGTCCTCGCTGAACAGCTCGTCCTCGGCATCCGGGCTGACCGGAATCTTGTGTTCCTCGGCCGCCCAGGCGCCCAGGTCGATCAGTTTGCAACGGTCGGAACAGAACGGCCTGTTCACATTCGCTGCCGTCCATTCCACCGGCGCCCCGCAAGTCGGGCAATCAACGGTCAAGGGTTGGCTCATTCTCGGCCTCCACGCAAAGTCAGGTAAAAAGTATGCAGCCGCTCGACTTCCGAGTGCAGCCAGGCCAGATCACGGTCGTTGACCAGCACATCGTCCGCCAGCGCCAGCCGCTGCTCGCGGCTGGCCTGGGCTTTGAGAATCGCCTGGACCTGCTCCGGTGTGGTTTGGTCGCGCAGGAGGGTCCGCGCGACCCGCACTGCCTCGGGCGCATCCACCACCAGCAGACGCTGGGTGATGCGGTATTGGCCGGACTCGACCATCAAGGGTGACACGAACACCGCGTAGGGCGACGTCGCCGATGCCAGCGATTGCGCAATTTCCTCGGCGATCAGTGGGTGCAACAACGCTTCGACCCAGCGCCGCTCCTGCGCATCCTCGAAGATCACCTTGCGCAGCGCTCCGCGATCCAGGCTGCCATCGGCCTGCAACAGCGCCGCGCCATAGCGCTCGACCAGCGCCGCCAACGCCGGACGCCCCTGCTCCACCACCCAGCGCGAGGCCTGGTCGGCGTCCACCACGTGCACGCCCAACTCGGCAAAGCGCTGCGCTGCCGCGCTCTTGCCGCTGGCAATGCCACCGGTCAGACCCAGCACCCACGGTTTATCCACAGCTGTTGTCATCGGAACCCGGCAAACTGCATGTATGAAGTGGTTATTTGATCACCCCACAGCAATGCAATCCACCCCGCGATGGCCAGATAGGGCCCGAACGGGATCGGCGTACTGGTTTGTGCGTTGCGCATCCGCAGCATCAACACCCCCAGCACCGCCCCCACCAGCGACGACAGCAGAATGGTCAGCGGCAGAATCTGCCAGCCACCCCAAGCCCCCAGCATGGCCAGCAACTTGAAATCGCCGTAGCCCATGCCTTCCTTGCCGGTGATCAACTTGAACGCCCAATACACCAGCCACAAGCTGAGATAACCGGCCACCGCGCCCCACAGCGCGTCATACAGGCTCGTGAACAACCCCTGCCCATTGACGATCAACCCCAGCCACAACAGCGGCAGCACCAGCACATCCGGCAGCAACTGGTGATCGGCATCGATCAGACTCATCGCCAGCAGCGCCCAGGTCAGCACCAGAAACGCCGCCGCCTCCCAGCCCAGGCCGAAGTGATACACCACGAACGCACTGAGAATGCCTGTGGCCAGCTCGACCAGCGGATAACGCAGACTGATCTTCGCCCGACAGCTGGAGCACTTGCCGCGCAGCATCAGGTAGCTCACCACCGGAATGTTCTCCCAGGCGCGAATCTTGTGCGAGCAGTGCGGGCACTCGGAGTGCGGGAGCAGCAGGTTATAGGTCGCGCCTGCCGGCTCTGGCGGCAGGCCAAGCATTTCCCGGGACTGCGTGGTCCAGTCGCGGTCGAGCATGATGGGAAGGCGGTGGATGAGGACGTTGAGGAAGCTGCCGATGATGAGGCCCAGGAGGAGGGCGCAGGCGGCTAGGGCCAGCGGGCTGGCCAGGAATTCGAGTAGGAGCATGTTAGACGACGGAGCCGAGTTGGAAGATAGGAAGGTACATCGCAATAACCAAGCCACCGACCACCACGCCCAACACGGCCATGATCATGGGTTCCATCAGGCTGGTGAGGCTGTCGACCATGTTGTCGACCTCGGCTTCGTAGATGGTTGCTACGCGGTCGAGCATGTCGTCCAGGGCGCCGGATTCTTCGCCGATGGCGGTCATTTGGATGGCGAGGGTGGGGAAGACGCCCGTCGAGCGCATGGAAAAGTTGAGCTGCATGCCGGTGGAAACGTCAGCCTTGATCCGGTTTACGGCGTTTTTGAAGACGACGTTGCCGGTAGCACCTGACACCGAATCCAACGCATCCACCAGTGGCACGCCGGCCGCGAATGTGGTGGAAAGCGTACGTGCATACCGAGCCACCGCTGACTTGTACAAAATAGCGCCCACGATCGGCACCTTGAGCAACCAGCGATCTACCGTGTCACGCAGTTTGGGACTTCGCTTCATTGCATATTTGAAACCAAAGAACAAACCAACGAATCCCGCCAGCAGCAGCAAATACCACTCTTGGACCACGTCAGACAGCCCCATCACCATCAGCGTGAAAGCTGGCAGCTCCGCGCCGAAGCCTTCGAAGATCGACTTGAACTGCGGCACCACCTTGATCAGCAGGATCCCGGAAACAATGATGGCAACAACTACTACCGCGATGGGGTAGGTCATCGCCTTCTTGATCTTGGCCTTGAGCTGTTCGGTCTTTTCTTTGTAAGTGGCTACCCGATCCAGCAAGGTTTCCAAAGCACCTGCCTGCTCACCTGCATCCACGAGGTTGCAATAAAGATCGTCAAAGTATTCCGGCTTCTTCCGCAGCGAAGAAGCGAAACTGTTACCTGCAGCAACTTCTTGCTTGATCTCATCCACGAGCTTGCGCATGTTGGGGTTATCGACACCTTCGGAAATGATGTCGAACGACTGCAGTAATGGCACACCGGCGCGCATCATGGTGGACATCTGCCGAGTGAACAGAGCAATGTCGGCAGGCTTGATCCGTTTGCCTTTGCCGAACAGCGAAGTGCCCTTCTTCTTGACCTTGCCTGGATTTATACCCTGTTTGCGCAACTGCGCCTTGATTAACGCCGGATTATGGCCGCTCAGCTCCCCAGACATCTTGGTGCCTTTGCGATCCAGCCCTTCCCAGGCATAGACGTGGATCTTTGCTTTGACCGCCATTACTTAATCCTTGGTGACTCGGTTGACTTCGGCAAGGCTGGTGACCCCTTGCATAACCTTGACCAGACCTGACGCTCGCAAATCGCTGAAACCTTCCTTGCGCATCTGGGCCGCGATCTCGATCGCGTTGCTGGCTTCCATGATCATGCGCTGAAGTTCCTTGGTGACTTTCACCACCTCGTAGATGCCCTGCCGACCGCGATAGCCGCCGTTGCACTGCTCGCACCCCACGGGTTCGTAGATCTTGAAGGTCCCTATCAGCTCCGGCGCGAAGCCTTCCTCGATCTGTGCGTCGCGCGGAATATCGGCCTCCTTGCGGCAATGCGGACACAATTTTCTCGCAAGCCGTTGCGCAATGATCAGGCTGACGGACGTTGCAATATTGAAGCCAGCCACGCCCATGTTCTGCAAACGAGTAAGCGTTTCTGCTGCGCTGTTAGTGTGAAGGGTAGAAAGCACGAGGTGACCGGTCTGTGCGGCCTTGATGGCGATCTCGGCGGTTTCCAGGTCACGGATCTCACCGACCATGATCACGTCGGGATCCTGACGCAGGAACGAACGTAGCGCCTGAGCGAAGTCCAATCCTTGCTTGTTATTGACGTTGACCTGGTTGATACCCTCCATGTTGATTTCCACGGGGTCCTCGGCCGTCGAGATGTTGATGTCCACCGTGTTAAGGATGTTGATGCCGGTGTAGAGCGACACCGTCTTACCCGAACCTGTAGGACCAGTGACCAGAATCATCCCCTGCGGTTGCCTCAACGCCTGGAGGTAAAGCTCTTTTTGATGAGGCTCATAACCCAGCGCATCGATACCCATCTGCGCGCTCGACGGGTCGAGAATACGCATCACGATCTTCTCGCCCCACAGTGTCGGGAGGGTGTTTACCCGAAAGTCGATAGCCTTGTTCTTCGAGATGCGCATCTTGATCCGGCCGTCCTGCGGCTTGCGACGCTCGGAGATGTCGAGGCTGGCCATGACCTTGAGACGTGCCGCAATGCGGCCTGCCAGATTGATCGGCGGACGCGCGATTTCGCGGAGCATGCCGTCAGTCCGAAACCGGACGCGATAGGCTTTCTCATAGGGTTCGAAGTGCAGGTCGGACGAACCGCCGCGGATGGCATCAAGCAACATCTTGTTGACGAAGCGTACGACGGGGGCGTCGTCGGCGTCCTGGCCTTGACCAACAATACCGTCATCACGGTTATCGCTATTAGAGTCAATATCAACCCCATCTAAATCGACATCCGCCATGTCTTCAAGGCCAGTAGCGGAGGAGTCGAAGAACTTCTCGATAGCATCGGTTAGTTTGTCATCCTCAACTAATATGGCTTCGGCCGTCAGTCCGGTACTGAACTGAATATCAGTGATAGCTTGGTGATTAGTGGGGTCTGAGAGACCGATAAAAAGTTTGGTTCCCCGTTTCCAGAGTGGTATGGTGTGATGCTGTCTAGCTAATTTCTCACTGACTAATCCTTTAGGTTGTGAATCTTTATCAATCGCACTGAGGTCAAGAACAGATAGTCCGAACTGTTCGGAGGCCACTTCAGCAATGGCTCTGCTGGTTATCAAATTATTCTGAACTAGATAATGCACCAAAGAGATACGGCTTTTGAGGGCCTGTTTGTAAGCCTGCTGCGCCCCATGCTCACTAAGCATTTCACTAACGACCAGCCGTTTGGCTAGCCCGGTGAGTACGACATCATTCATAGTGAATACCAAAATCTGTAATAGGTGACTTATAGCGCACTGAGGTGCCGGTGCCAAATGCTATATTTTGATGTGACAAAATTTGTCATTTTGTGCCCATTGTCTAATGCTTTGCAGATGGTTTAAGTCGTAGCGGTCGCCGGTTTCGGGTATGGGAGACCTGGCACGAAGGATGCTTGGCACTGAGCAGCCGGACATTCCGTCCTCTATAAGGGCATTCGCATGAAATCACAAAAGGGTTTTACACTTATCGAGTTGATGATCGTCGTGGCGATCATTGGCATTCTGGCTGCGATCGCACTGCCAGCGTACCAGACCTATGTAGCTAAATCGCAGGTGACAGCAGCGCTTGCGGAGATTACACCCGGTAAGACCCAAGCTGAGGCACGTATTAATGAAGGGGTAACTACGGCCCTTACAGCTGCAAGCGATGTAGGTTTGACGACGTCTACTCGGTGCCCTACATTGACTGTATCGGTAGGTACGGATGGTACTGCATCAATCGCGTGTACTATGGCTGGTAATCCAGGCGTAGCAACTAAAGTTATTACCTTGAGTCGGGTTGCAGCCGGAACCTGGAAATGTGTTGCTCCTGTTGATACCAAATATTTGCCAGCTGGTTGTACTGCATCGTAATTTTCTGAGCTAGTATGCAATCAAGCGTCAGACTCCACTACGGGTCTGACGCTTGAGTCCAAGAGTCGCTGGATGTTTTGGCTCGCCTTTTGGAGTGGTGATCATGAGGGGGCAAAAAGCATTCACGTTGATAGAAATTATGATGGTGGTTCTTGTTCTGGGTGTTCTTGTTGTTGTAGCGTTACCTACGTACTCCCGATACGTTTGCAAAAGTAAGGTTGCAGCAAGCTTTCAAGAACTGGTAGGGCTTAGGGCAATTTACGAATCCGCTCTTTCTGTATCGGCGCCTGTACCTACTTTAGAAGAGCTTACTGCTATTCAAAATAGATCAGCTCGTTGCGCTTTCTCTACCATGTCTGACAACACAAAAGGCACCGCAAATCTTGAGTGTAGGTTGCTCAATGCTCCTTCAGCTGTTCAGGATGGTGTTATTACAGTTGTTAGAGCATTGGACGGCAGCTGGGTTTGCTATGTTAATTCGAAAATCGGAAGCGATTATCGCCCAGAAGGCTGTACAGAAAATTTTCAGGGATAGATGAAGAGATGCTTGTTGAAAGCTTATAGTAATTAATTATATCGCCGGTGTAGCTCAGTCGGTAGAGCAGCGCACTCGTAACGCGAAGGTCGTAGGTTCGATTCCTATCTCCGGCACCATTCCCAACAATCTTTGCAGACCTTGGATCTTGAGGCCTTGCGAGACTGATGCGATACCGCTCCTCGAGAGCTCAGAATACGGATATCACATGCCTCTCCTAAACCTCAGCCGCCGAACAGCGGCTTTCGTGTTTTTGGCGACCCTTGCAGGTTGCGCCACGCACAAGGACTTCCAAGCCACAGGCGGAAGTCGCGCAGATGGCGTCATTGACGTTGCGTACGAATTCAGTAGCTTCGAAACCCCCGTGGTTGATCAGCAGCAGGCGTACGCCATCGCCCGCTCCAAGTGTTCTTTATGGGGTTATGTCGACGCAGAGCCTTTTGGCGGAACAAACCAGGAATGCACGCTCAGACGCGGCTACGGCGACTGTTCCGCATGGCGTGTATCGAAGAAATACCAATGCCTTGGCAACCTCGGCAGCGTATCTGCGCCACTTAACTACCTTGGCCCAAGCCAAGCTCCTGCTGCTGTCCCTGCGCGACAGGCGACAGCACCCTACCAAGCCGCGCCCAGTACCGCGCCTGCGCCCTTATCGTCCTCTGAATACCGCGAACGGCAGATCGATTTGCTGATGCAGCAGAACTTGCCTTACGACGAATATCAAAAGAGATATCAGGCAATCATGGCGCAGTAGTGAATCGAGGCAGGGCAGAAGCTGTCCCGCTCGGTTGCTCTCACGCATAGCCCACACGACATGCCCAGGAGCCCCCCATGTTCAGCCACATCCAAATCGGCGCCCGCGATCTCCCAAAGATGCTCACCTTCTACGACCACGTCCTCCAAACCCTGGGCCTCATCCGCATCCCCGACGAAAACGACGGCGGTCCAGACGGCGCCGGTTGGCAGCGGCCGGGCAGGTCCTGGCCTCAGGTCTACGTCCAGCTTCCGTTCAACGGCCTGCCAGCCACGTGGGGCAACGGCATGCAGGTGAGTTTTGCGGCGCAGTCACAGCAGCAGGTGCGGGACGCGTGGCAGGCGGCGTTGGATAACGGCGGGACGGACGAGGGGGCGCCGGGTTTGCGGCCGCAGTATGCGCAGGACTATTTCGGGGCCTATTGCCGGGATCCCGAGGGCAACAAGTTATGTTTTGTGCACACCTCGGATATGGCCTAGGCCGCTTTCCGGTGCAGGTTGGCCAGTCGCGCGACGACGGCCGTGATCACCACGGCCAAGACCACGCCCGTCGCGACGGCGGGCAGTATGCCCAGTTGCATCACCATCCCCTGCAGGCTGAGGTAGAAGCCGATCACGCCGACGGCGCCAATGGCGTTGCCTCGCACGATGGCGGCGAGTTCCTGGCGTCCGCCCTGGACGTGGGCGAACACGGCCAGCGGCCACGCGATGATGGGGATGGGCGCCAGGTAGCCACTGACGACGGGGCCCAGCCACTGTGCGCCGGCGGTGATCAGCAGGAGCAGCAGGGTGGCGGTGAGCATCCGCATCGGGATGATCCAGCTGGGCAGCGGAACCGGTTTTGCCGGGCGCTCGCCGGTCTTTGAGGTGGCCATGATCAGTACGACGATCAGGCACAGGGTGACCGCGATGGACGCCGGGAGTGAGCCCAGCCAGTTCATGAGCAAGGCGGCAACCACGTAGAAGGCCAGCGCTGCCACGCAGCCGAGGAATGCCGAAAGGCGCCGGGTCACGGTGAGGTAGAACAGGTAGGTCGCCTGGATCGCCGCAACGCCCGCCAGCGCGCCCGGTACGGCCATCGCTACGAATCCAGGGCCTTGTTCAAGGCTGAGAAACAGCATCACCACGGCCGAAGTCACCGGAAGCCCCGAGAGCAAGCCACCGACGTGGGTGCCCCAGCGTTTGGCGGCGATGGACATCGAGAGCATGAGCAGTGGGGTGATGAGCAGCTTGAGGTAGAAGACGGTCATGGGTGTGTTTCGTTGTTTTTGGTTCGTACGTTTTACAGGATTCGATAGCCCGATGTGTTGACGGTCATCTGTCTGGCGCACTCTGGCGCGGTTTGTGGGCATCTACTACCGTTAGGGTCGATGGAGTCAGTGGTTCCAGCCGTTCAAACAGGAGTGTTGCCATGGGTAAGTGGGTCCCTTCAATCGCTACCGCTTTGCTGCTGATCTGTGCCGTGGCGCCTGCCACGCAGGCTGAAGATGAACTGGACAAGGGCATTCGTCACGACAATCGTGAACTCGACAAAGGTGTCGAGCACGATGCCAAGGAAATCGACAAAGGCGTCAAACACGACGCCGCCGAGGTCGATAAAGGCCTCAAACATGACGATGATGAGCGGCACAAGGCAGACAAACACCTCGACAAGGAGGCGAAAAAGCATTTGTGACGGCAGGGTGTGACGCGATCGGCAGGCGTAATCGAAGCGAGCGTACCCGCCATGGCGATTGTTCGCTTCGACCTGTATCGTTTCCACCGCGTCTGTCGACCGCGCATGAGCCCGCATTGTATTTTGGGCAAGGAAGCCAACCGTGAAGTACCTTCTTATCATTCTCGCCAGTTACGCGTCGGTCTACCTGTGCGTCTCGCCACTGCTCGATGCGCGGGTGCAGGACATTATCGAAGGTCTGGAGATGCGCCGCCGAGCGGCTGACATCGAGGTCTACATCGAGCAGGTAATCGACTCGCTGAATCGCACCAAGCTGGAGTACGCCTTGTTCGGCGGTACGTTGCTGGCCGGATTGATCTGCGCCGGGGTCTGGTTGCTCAGCCGTTAGGCCGGGGATGCACGTCGGCAAGGCTGTACAGGCCATCCACGGTCACTTGCTGGGCTGGTCCTTTTCGCTGAACTCCACCGCCAGGGCGGCGGCCTCCTCGTCGTTGGTGCGGATGTGCAGTTCGCCCTCGGCGTCCTGTACTTGAAACACCAGGTCCATGCCCTGTGCACGGTATTGCTCGGGGACGTCATCGCCTTCGAGTTTCTTCACTGAAATGGCCATGGTTTTCCTCCCAAAGAAACTGTGACCCGTGCCTGTGGGTAACGTGCGGTCAAAAGTTGTGCACAGGAACTTACCTCGCCTGCAAAGCCTCGAATCGTTACCTAACATCAGAGGCTTCCTACCATGACCACACGCGATGAAATCCAGCCAAAAGCTCCGACCCTCGACGCGAGCGGCAAGCCCGTGAACGTGGTCGAGCGCGATATCGAGAACGAAACCCCGGCGACCGAAGGCGTCGACAAGGTCATCACGCCGACCTCCATCAAGGAGAAAGAGCAGGACGCCGAGACCTTGCAGCGCAAGACCGCCGAGATCGAACGCAAGATCGCAGACGGGCGTTGATGTTGTGAAAAAGGAGAAAAGTGCAGCTAACTGTCCGTTCACATCCGTTTCA